>JBAUXQ010000473.1:0-4580 GCA_049584355.1 Roseiarcus sp.
GCAGCTTGTCGGGGGGCGAGCGACAGCGCTTGTCGATCGCCCGTGCGCTACTCAAGAATCCGCCGATCATGATTCTCGACGAGGCGACGAGCGCGCTCGACGCCAAGACGGAACGCCAGGTTCAGGAAGCGATCGAGGCGGCGATGCGCGAGCGCACGACCTTCGTCATCGCCCACCGCCTAGCGACAATCCGCAACGCAGACCGGATACTGATGTTCGATCAGGGCCGGATCATCGAGAGTGGAACATTCGATGAGCTCGTCGCGGAGGGCGGCGCTTTCGCGACCCTCGCCAGGGCGCAATTCATGACGGGAGCCGAGCCGGCTCCCGCGTAAAGAGCGCGGGCGACTGTGGGAATGTCAGTCGGCGTCACCGAGGGAGAAGCCAAACGGGTTCATGACCACGTCGCTTCGTCCGGTAGCAACTGGCTGGTTTCACCATTGCGGATCAATCCGGCTCGTATCAGACGCGGCCTCGCCTTCACTTCTTCCATAATTTTTGCGATGTACTCACCGAGGAGCCCGACTGCAAAAAGATTAATGGCGCCAAAAAAGAGCGAGGCGAGGAGCAGCGTCGTGGCGCCGCGCGGCGCGATGTCGGGTATCAATATGCGCAGGGCGGCGACGATCACCCCCAACACGATAGAGAGACCGAGCAAGACAACCCCTCCAGCGGATAGCATTTTCAGCGGCGCGTTGCTGAATGAAAAGATGCCTCGTTTCGCCCACTCCAGGTTCTTCAGGAGGTCGTTTGTGCTCTCCCCGAACATCCGCTTCGGCCGGACATAATCCACTCCGGTCTGGCGGAAGCCGATGTAAGCGCGCAATCCTCGGAGAAACAAATCGCGCTCCGGGGAGCGCAACAGCCAGCCCACGACTCTTCGATCGATCAAGGAAAAATCACCGGCGTCGAGGGGTATCTTGACATAGCTCAAATAGGCGAAGAGCCGGTAGAATGCTTTGTACAAAAAGCCCCAACCAAAAGGCATGTCCCGCTTCACGCGTCGCCCGTAAACGACATCGTAGCCCTCAGTCCATCGATGATAAAACTGTTCGATCAATTCGGGGGGGTCTTGCAGATCGCCGTCGAGAAGGACGCAGGCTTGCATGACCGACATTTCCATGCCGCTTCGGAAGGCCATCTGCGAGCCGAAATTGCGCGAATGGGTAATCCCGAGGACATGCGAATCTGTCGCCGAAATCTCGACAATGCGGTCGGCGCAATTGTCGGGGCTTCCGTCATTCACGAAAATAATCTCGTAATTGACGTCCAGTTTCTTGAACGTGTCGGTCAGCCTCCGATGCATGACCGGTATGGCCTGTTCATCCTTATAGCAGGCCACAATCGCTGAAATGCTCCGACGTCGAGGACTAGGCGCGCGCTTGGTCATGGCGCCGGCGTCCAACCCTTCGAGCGAGCGAACCCACTCGGACGTCAGTTTCAAGCCCGTGGCGAGATCGGTTTTCGCAGTCCAGTTGAGCAATCGTTCGGCCTTGCCCGGCGCCGCGTACCAATCCGGGAGGTCCCACGATCTGCCGGCCATCGACCCGAATATCGGCTCGGCACGGATTGCGAACACATCGCCCGAGACTTTTGCAACCTCACGGATTGTCGTGGCCCGGCCGGTGCCGATGTTAAACGCCTGGCCGTAAATGTCAGGCGTCAGCCGGGCGGCCGCCTGGACGAACGCATCACAAACGTCGTCGATATAGACGAAGTCCCGCGACGTATTCGGGTCGACCAAGGGCGGGAACGCGCCTTTTAAACCTTTGGCGACCAGATTCGGAATCAAACGAGACAAGTCCTCGAGGGGACCGTAGACAGAATAGAGTCGAAGGTTCAGAACGGGAAGGCGGCGAATATTCCCGACATAAGATATGTAGTTACTCGCCGCCACCTTCGAAACGGAATAGTGGCTATTCGGTTGAAGGGACGCCTCCTCCAACGGGCCAGCGCTATTGGTTCCGTATTCCGACGAACTTCCCGCGTGAACGAACGCGGTAAAACCTGTGTCGGCCAGCAATTCCATCAACTGGACGAGGGCGGTGAAGTTGGTTCGATAGATCAACTCCTGATCCGTCTCGAACGAATAGGCGCCATAGGCGATGCAATCGAAGATGGTGCTGGGGCGAACGTTGGCCACCAGGTTGCGCGTGGCCGCGAGATCGATGAGGTCGGCTTCCAAAATGTGACGACGGTCAATTCCGTCGAGACGCCAAGCGGGAAGCGTGCGAACGACGCCGAACACGTCCTCACGGTATTTGAGCAGCCGGCGCAAAAGGTTGGCTCCGACGAAGCCGCCAGCCCCAAGCACCAAGATTGGCCCGCGCAAAGCGCGCACCCAGTCCCCAGGCTCCAACATGGTCAGCTCGCCAGCGAGTTTGCTGCGAGCGCGATTCCCTCGGCGTCGAGATGGCTGCGTCGCCTCAGGAAGGCTTGCGAGCCGTAGGTCGACCCCGGATGGCCTTGGGCGTGGAGATGGCGAAAGCGATCCAGGCCTATTCCGGCTTCGATCGCCCAATGGCACATCGCCTGCCCGACCCCACCATGCGCGACGTGTTCTTCAACCACGGCAAGTCGCCGGGTCCGCCTCAGCGCATCAGTCAACTCCGATGGCGGCGCGTTGGCCTCAATCGGCAGTTCGCTCACGACCCATAGAGCCGGCCGGTTGGCCTTGTCGAGTTGCCGCAAGACGTCCCAGGACGAACCCGCGAGAGGACCAACGGCGATCATCACGCCCGCGTCGCCATCGAGCAGGCGACGCCAGGGAGCGTATGGCGGAACAACCTCGTCTTTGGGTCTTTCACCGCGCCCGAGTCGAACATAGGCAGGGCCCGGCAAATCGCCAGCGCGTTCGAGGGTTTGGTCGATATCTTCCGTGAAGGCCGGAACGAATGCCGTCATGTTCGGCAAGGTCAGCAAAATGCCGTAGTCCTCGAGCGCGTGATGAGTCGGGCCCATTACGCCATACGCATAGCCGCCGCCATTCGCCAGAAGCTTCACCGCCAGGCCGTGAAGGCAGACATCGTTACGGATCTGTTCGAACGCGCGAGCATAACAGAATGGCGCGATCGTGTAGGTCCAAGCCTCCAATCCCTCGTAGCTGAGAGCGGCCGCGACGGAGATCATATTCTGTTCGGCTACCCCGCAATTGATGAAGCGCGGTCCCATTGCATCGCGCAGCGGCTCCAAGGCCATGAACCCAAGATCGCCCGTCAGAAAGACCATCCGCTCGTTTCCCGAGCGGGCGACAAGTCGGCGACACAGTTCGTCTCTCATCGATCTGTCTCGAGCTGCGCCATCGCGTCGGCATATTGCTCGGCCATCAAGGGTGGGCGGTGGCTTTCTTTATCCAACTGCGCCATCGCGCCGGCATATTGCTCGGCCGTCAAAGGTAGGTAGTGGCTTTCCATGGTGTTGGCGAAATGGGGAATGCCGCGCCCCTTGATCGTGTTGAGGACAAGGAGGAGTGGGCGATAACGGTCCGGCGAAAGGGCCGCGCGGATGCTTCCGAGATCGTGACCGTCACATTCGCGGATCTCGAAATCGAGACCGCTCAGGCGTTCATGCAGGGGGCTCATTGACGCGACCGCGTCCGTTGAGCCGAAGCCTTGCAGGCGGTTGTGGTCGACCAGTATCGCCAGATTGTTGAAACGATGGTGGGCCGAAAAAATCGCGGCCTCAAGAGTTGAGCCTTCCTGCCATTCGCCATCGGAGGTGAGGCAGAATACGCGTCGACTGGCGCCTTGCAGCTTTGCAGCAAGAGCCAAGCCGGCCGCGAGCGAGAGACCGTGCCCGAGACTGCCGGTCGCGAAGCGGATGTCCGGGATACCTCTCGCCGGCGGATGTCCCGCGAGGAGTGTATCGTCCTGGTGGAACCGGTCGAGATCACTGTCGGTTAACCGACCCAGGCTCCACAAGGTGACATAGAGCGCGCCTGCAGAATGCCCCTTCGACAATATGAATCTGTCATCTGTTCCCAGGTGCTCGTGGTGGACCAGCATCATCGCGTCCAAACACGAGAGATTACCGCCGAGATGCCCCACCTTGGCGCGATAGTGCATATCGATCAGGCGACGGCGCGCTTTGTTGAGCGCAACTATGGATAGCGGCATAATACACGCCGCTCCTCCGGCGACCTGAACACGTGACATTGGACGCCTAGCACGCGAGGTTTTGGATGTCATCAACCCCTAAGATGCTCACAATTCACGAAACGCGGCAATCCCATTTGCCATGCAGGAACGGGCGTGACAATGAATTCGATCTCGACCGCGCTCCCGGCGAAACCTCCACGGCGGAGCAAAAGGCGCGGCGGATTCTCTGACTTCGACGAGTAGTGGGCGGGCGAGGTTGCCGAACTAAAAGCGATCGAATGACTTTTTTGCGCTACCTCGCGGTCGGCGGACTCAATACGGCGTTCGGTTATCTTTGCTATGCGGCTTTCGTGCTCGCCGGCGCGCCGATTTGGCTCGCGGTAAGCAGCTCGACTGTGCTGGCGATCCTGTTCAACTTTTTCAGTTACGGCGGGCTGGTGTTCGGTGATACCTCCCATCGGCTGCTGCCTCGTTTCCTCGTCT
>JBAUXQ010000474.1:0-1717 GCA_049584355.1 Roseiarcus sp.
CGCAGCTTGCCCGGCGCGCTGCTCTTGGAGGCGAGATAGGCGAGAATGGCCCGATCGCCGAAATAAGCGACGATCGTCCCCTGATCGAGCATCGCGAGCCCCTCCTCGTGGGTCTTCGCGGTAACGACCTCCGCATTGACGTTGGCGCTGGCGAGGGTGTCGCGCAAGCTCTGCTCGGTCGTTGTGCCAGCCAGCACGCCAATCTTCTTGCCCGCCAGGGCGCCAAACTCGCTTGGGCCCTCGCCGCTCACCAGGAGGCTCGCTCCGTCGACGAACGTGGCGATCGAAAAGTCGACCTGCTCTCGACGCGACAAGGTGGCCGAGGTCGGTTCGCACAGGAGGTCCGCCTTTCCGGATTGGATCGCATCGAAGCGATTGGCGGCGGTGACGAGGACGTAGTCCACCTTGAGATCCCCGAGATTGAGTCCGGTCGCCAGATTCTTCGCCACCGAACGGCAAAGGTCGATCATGAAGCCCGCGGGTTCGCCGATCGAGTCGGTGAACGAAAACGGCGGCGCGTCCTCGCGGTAGGCGATCCGCAGCGTTTTGTCCTGCTTGAGCCTGTCGATCGTTCCGGCGCCGGCCGGCGCGGACCAGCATAGGGCGGCCGCCGCCGCAATCGAAAACGCCCGCAGGCAGCAGTTGATCACAGCCAGGGGTTTCGCCATCTCGCCCTCCCGCGCGACGTATCCGCGACCATCGTGAACGACTGCGGTCCGGCCCGCAAGTCGCGGTCCCCCCCGGGACCGCGGCATTCGGCAAGGAATGTCCCCGAACCGAGTTTCCTGCGATAAGGTTCTCAAGTTGCGTCAGGAGGCTTTCGGAGGCCAGCCATGCTCGTCGGCGTTCCCAAGGAAATCAAGGACAACGAATTCCGGGTCGGCATGACGCCGGCGGCGGTCGCCGAACTGGTCCATCACGGCCATGAGGTCATTGTCGAGACCGAGGCCGGCCTGGGCTCGGGATCTCCCGACGAGGAATACGTCCGCGCCGGGGCCAAGATCGTCACAAGCGCCCACGATATTTTCGCTCGCGCCGAGATGGTCGTGAAGGTCAAGGAGCCGCTGGCGGAAGAGCGCAAGCGGCTCAGGCGCGGGCAGATCCTGTTCACCTACCTGCATCTCGCGCCCGATCTCGAGCAGACGCGCGACCTCATGGCTTCTGGCGCGACCTGCATCGCCTACGAAACGGTGACCGATCGCCACGGCGGTCTGCCGCTATTGACGCCGATGTCGGAGGTCGCCGGCCGCCTCGCGCCGCAGGTCGGGGCGCACGCCCTGGAGAAGGCGCAAGGCGGGCGCGGCGTGCTGCTCGGCGGCGTGCCGGGCGTGGCGGCCGCGAACGTGCTTGTCCTCGGCGGCGGGGTCTCGGGAACCCACGCCGCGACGATCGCGGTCGGCATGGGCGCTTCGGTCACCGTGGTCGACCGGTCGCATGAGGCGCTGAGGCGCCTCTCGGCGCAGTTCGGCTCGGCGCTGCGCACTGTGTACTCGACCCGCGCCTCGATCGTCGACCTCGTGAAAAGCGCCGACCTGGTCATCGGCGCGGTGCTCTTGCCCGGCGCGGCTGCGCCCAAGCTCATCACCCGGGCGATGCTCAAGACGATGCGCTCGGGTGCGGTCATCGTCGACGTCGCGATCGACCAGGGCGGCTGCTGCGAGACCTCGAAGCCGACGACCCATTCCCACCCGACCTATGTCGTCGACGGCATCGTCCA
>JBAUXQ010000475.1:0-2417 GCA_049584355.1 Roseiarcus sp.
CCGATCTGCATCATCGCCAGCGTCATGATGAAGGACGGGATGCCGATCCGGGTGACCCCGAGGGCGGTGATGAGTCCGAGCCCGAAGCAGGCCGCGAGCGCCAGCACGATCGCGATCGCGCCGGGCATCGGCAGGTTGGCGATGTTGACGTAATCCGGCTGCGCCGTGAAGAAGGTGAGCACGATCGCGGTCGCATTGGCGACCGCGCCGACGCTGAGATCGATCTCGGCGGTCAGGATGACGAAGGTCAGGCCGACGGCGATGATCGCGGTCACCGAGACCTGCTGGAGGATGTTTTCCAGATTGCCGAGCGAGGCGAAGGACGGGCTGGCGAGGCTGAAAAAAACGACCAGGCACAAAAGCGTGATGAACGGGGCGATATTGCGCAGCTGATCGCGCAGGAAATCCCCGAGGCGAAAGGCGCGGGCGGAGCGCGCTTCGGCGCTTGGCGTGTTCATCACGATCCCATCGTCAAGCGGCCGCCAACAGGCGATCCTTGCTGATCGCTTCGCCAGCGAACTCGTGCGCGATTTCGCCCTTGCGCATCACCAGCACCCGGTCGGCAAGCGAAAGAACGGTCTCCGGCTCGGTCGAGAAGACGACGACCGCGATGCCCTGGTCGCGCAGGTGGCGCACGATCCTGACCACGTCCTCCTTGGCGCCCACATCCATGCCTCTGGTCGGCTCGGCGAGCAGAAGGATGCGCGGGCTATGCGTCAGCCACTTCGCCAGCGCGACCTTCTGCTGGTTGCCGCCGGAGAGAGCGCCAAGGCGCCATTCGATCTCGGGGGGGCGGATGTCGAGCGCTTCCACCTGCTCGGCTGCAATTTCGCGCTCCCGCTCGGGCTTGAGCAGCCAGCGCGACAGGCGCTCGAGGACGGCGATCGAGACATTCTTGTACACCGGCTCGTCGCCGAACAGCATCGAGCGGCGGCTTTCCGCCACATAAGCGACGCCGGCCGACTTGGCGGCTGCGGTGTTCGGCAGCGCCTTCGTTTCGCCGTCGATTTCGAGCGAGCCGCTATCGGCGCGAAGCTTGCCAAAAAGGGTGCGCGCGAGCTCCAATTGTCCGCAGCCCATGAAACCGTAAATGCCGAGCACCTCGCCGGCCCGCGCCTCGAACGTCACGTCGCGATAGGAGGGCTTGAGCGTCAACGCCGTGGCGCGAAGGGCGACCGGCGCCTCTGGGCGGCTCGAGAGCATGATCTCGCCGAGGTAGCTCTCCTCGAGCTCCTCGCGGCCTAAGCCGATCATGCGCTCGATGATCCAGGCCTTGTCGATGGCGGGAGTGACCTCGGTGTCGGCGACGTTGCGGCCGTTGCGAAAGATGGTGATCGCGTCCGAAACCTTGAGGATATCGTCGAGGAAATGCGAGATGAAGATGATGCTGCGGCCGCTCTCGCGCAATTTCGCCAGAACCGCGAACAAGCGCTCGATCTCGGGCGGCGACAATGCCGAGGTCGGCTCATCGAGAATGATGATGCGGGCGCCCGAGAACAAGACGCGCGAAAGCTCGACCAGCTGCTGGACGCCGATCGGGAAGTCGCCGAGGCGGGCGCGCGGGTCGATGTCGAGACCGAGGTTCTTGAGCTGCAGCTTGGCGGCTTCCGCCATCCGCCGCCAAGCGACGACGCCCAAGCGGTTGATCGGCTGGGCGCCGAGAAAGACATTCTCGGCCACGCTCAACTCCGGCGCAACGCTGAGCTCTTGATGCACCATGCCGATGCCGGCCGCCAACGCGTTGCGCGATGAGCGGAAATGGACCTCCCTCCCGTCGACGCGCATGGTCCCGGAATCGGCTGGATGGACGCCGGCGATGATCTTCATCATCGTGCTTTTGCCAGCGCCGTTCTCGCCGGCCAGACCATGGATCTGGCCGGCGTTCAAGGTGAAGTCGACGCTCCTAAGCGCCTGGACGCCGCCAAACGACTTCGAGATGCTCTTGAGTTCGAGCAGCGCCATGGCGAGCGGTCGTCGACAGTTCAGATGAGGAACTGCCCCTCCATCCACAGCATCCCGTCGGCGTTCGGCTTGGTGACGACCGGCCCGTCTGTGACAATGTTCTTGGGAATGTCCGTGCCCGTCTTGGCGCCGTTAACCACCGCCGAAACGCCGGCGATGATCGCCCCGCCATGGATGCGGCAGGACGGGTTGCGCACCGTTGCGTACATCTGGCCGTCCTGCACCGCCTTGATCGCCGGCGGCATCGCGTCGACCCCGCCGATCTTGGTCTCGGTGCGCCCCTTTGCCTGCATGACCTTGTAGGCCGCGAGCGCCATGTCGTCATTGTGGAAGAACGCCGCGTCGATCTTGGGATATTTGGTGAGCAGCGTCTCCCAGATGCGGGCGACCTTGGTGACGTCCCAGTCGGCCGGCTCTTCGTCGAGCACCTGGATCTTCGGGAACTTCGAGACGAC
>JBAUXQ010000476.1:0-14907 GCA_049584355.1 Roseiarcus sp.
CGCTTCATCTCGACGCTTCGGAATCCCATCGAGCGCAAAATTGAAGCGAATTGGTCCCCCGCGCATCCGGTCAGCGAGGTCATTTGGCCGCTGATGACGAATCCATTCGATGTTCCATGGCCAGGCCCAAGCGGAGCTCTGGCCTGGCCTTCCACAATCGCCCCGCGGATGATCCCAGCCAGACGTTCAATGACATCCACGCGCACAACTCGTTCGCCGCACGGCCGATAGCCGGCAACGCGATAGCCCTCCCTCGATATTGCCTTATCGAATGAAAGGGAGGTCCGACCCGACGCTGCAACTTGGCTAAGCGCAGCGAGGAGCGCGCCGCCGTCGCCAGGCGCTTGAAGACTCCACAGCTGAAGGGCCAACGTCCTTGCCGCGGGCTTAATCAACGCCGGCAAAAAAATGTAATAGGCGCCGAAACGTACGCCGTGCTTTCTGAGCTCCGCTCGCTCGGTTTGGTCGAGCGCCTTGATTTGCCCTCTGATCGGTTCGCGCTCCAAAATCCCGAGCGATCGGGCGAGCCTGGCGGCTAAATCGCGGACGACCTCCGATCCTTCCTGCAAAGCGTCGAGGGCAAAGAGCGGACCGAGAATGCGCCGCATCATTGCCGCAAGCCAAAGGTCAATTCGCGCCTTTACAATGTCCTGGGCTGCAACTGGCAAGGCCTCGTCAGCCAGAATTACGGCCCCGGGGGTTAGCACGCTTGGACCGAGGCAGAATCTCGCGACCGGATCGCCCAACCAGCGAATGACGCCATCGTTCGAAAGCACAATCGCGGAATCTACGGCATGATGAAAACGAGCTGCCCGCGTCTCCAATTCGAGCCGCAGAGCATCGCGCCATTCTTCGTCGCCGCCCGCGTCTTGCCCAGCGACATGATGATCGGCGCCGACAACTTGAAAGCCTCGAACGACGGAAAAGTCATGAGACGTTGGCGTCGGCGCCGCCGACGGGTCTTTCTCCCCGTCGCCGGGCCCTGCTTCGATCATCATCGAGTCCTCGATCGTCGACCAACAACAACCGCGCCAGGCCGAATTCGCTACTCAACCGACGCCCGCACGCCATACCGCGAATACGCAACGCTTCTTCACACGACAGGTCCGTCAGCGTCAGGCCGGCGACGACAAGGTCGATCATTCGATGGATCATCGAACGGTCTCACGCCCGTCAGACTAAAGGCGCGTGATAAGACTTGACGTATCCCAACGGCCGCCGCCTTTCGCCTGGACCTCGCCATAGAACTGATCCACCAGCGCCGTGACCGGCAGCGAAGCGCCATTGCGTCGCGCCTCATCAAGGCAAATCGCCAGATCCTTGCGCATCCACTCCACTGCGAAACCGAAATTGAATTCGCCCGCTATCATTGTTTTGTGCCGGTTGTCCATCTGCCACGACTGGGCCGCGCCCTTCGAGATCACGTCGACCACCAGCTGCTGATCCAGTCCGGCCGCCTTAGCGAAATGAAGCCCTTCCGACAGCGCCTGAACCAATCCGGCGATGCATATTTGATTGACCATCTTCGTCAGTTGTCCCGCGCCTGGGGGCCCCATCAGGCAGCAAAAGCGAGCGTATGCCGAAATCGCCGGCTCGACGCGCGCATAGTCTTCGCTATCGCCGCCGCACATCACCGTGAGCTGGCCGCTTTCCGCTCCGGCCTGGCCGCCGGAAACCGGCGCATCGACGAAGCCGAATTTCAGTTGGCTGGCTTGGCGGTGGAGTTCTCGCGCGACGTTCGCCGACGCAGTCGTGTGGTCGACAAAGACGGCGCCTGGCCGCATGCCGGCGAAGGCGCCCTCTTCGCCCAGCGTCACCGCCCTCAGATCGCTATCGTTGCCGACACAGGCGAAAACGATGTCACATCGCGCCGCCGCGGCGCGAGGGGTCGGCGCGCTTGCCCCGCCGAATTTACCAACCCACTTCGCCGCCGTCGCCGCCGTTCGATTGTAAACGACGACCTCGTGTCCGCCACGGACTTTTAGATGCCCGGCAATCGGAAAACCCATCACCCCCAAGCCCAAAAAGGCAACTTTGCTCAATTCCCGCCTCCGATCATTGTCGTTCGAAAGAGCCCACAGACCAACATCCGCTCGATTGTTCAGGCAAGCGCCCGATCCTGATAGTCCGCGGGCGAAGTCTCGTCGCGCGCCCGAGAGCGCAGCGCCAATGAAAACGCCGCCGACAGAAGCACGTTGACGATCACGGCGGTCAGGCCGTTGTACGCAGCGAAGCCAAGGCCGAGATCGACATTGCCGACGAGGGGTATGTCCCATTTGAGCGCGTGCACCGGAACCCACGCCGTCCCGGTCCAGGAGAGGGACGTGCCGACGATCATGCCCGCCGCCCAACCGATCACCAGCGCCCAACCGCTGAACCACCGGGTGTAGAGGCCAAAGATTATCGCCGGGAAGATCTGCACCATCCAGACTCCGCCCAGCAGTTGCAGGTCGAGCGCGAACCGCGTCGGCATGAAGAAAATCACCGCCAGCGCGCCAATCTTCACCGCCAGCGACGCCAGTTTGGCGAGAAGCGATTCCTCCCGCGGCGACATCTGCGGGTGAATGAACGGCTTCCAGATGTTGCGGGTAAAAGTGTTGGCGGCGCCAATCGACATGACGGCCGCCGGCACCAGCGCCCCGAGCGCAATGGCCGCAAAGCAAAAGCCCGCGAACCAACTGGGGAACGCCCAGAGCACGAGCTGCGGCACCGCGTCCTGCGGCGTCTCGACCTTGACGCCGGCGGCGATCGCCATCAGCCCGAGCAAAGCGATGAGGCCGAGCACGAAGGAATAGGCTGGCAGCGTCATCGTATTGAAGCGGATTGCCCGTCCGCTTGAGGCCGCCAGCGCGCCGGTCAGCGCGTGCGGATACATGAATAACGCCATCGCCGAACCGATCGCCAGGGTGATGTAAGGACCCACCTGCCCGGGTTGAAGCGTCAGGCCGGCTGCGAGCTTCGGATTTGCCGCGACCCTGGCGTCAAACGCCCGACCGGCGGCGTCGAAAATGGCGCCGAAGCCGCCGAGCTCATAGGGAATGATGACAATGGCCGCGATGATGAAAATGTAGATCATCGCGTCCTTGACGAACGCGATCATCGCCGGCGCGCGCAAGCCGCTCTTGTAAGTGAAGAGCGCGAGTATCACGAACGCAATGGTGATCGGCGCGTGCGCCATGATCCCTTGTCCGCCGAAGCCCAGCGCCAGGATGACTTTCTCCATTCCGACAAGCTGCAGCGCGATGTAGGGCATCGTCGCCAGGATCCCGGTCAGCGCGACCGCGAGCTCCAGTCCCTTGTGCCCATAGCGGCCGAGCACAAAATCGCCGGCGGTCATGTATCCATGTTTTTCAGACACCGCCCACAGCCGCGGCAACGTCAAATACAAGAACGGATAGACGATTATGGTGTATGGCACCGCGAAGAAACCGTAGGCTCCGATAGCGAAGACCACCGCGGGAATCGCTATGACCGTATAGGCGGTGTAAAGGTCGCCGCCGAGCAGGAACCAAGTGATCCAGCGGCCAAAGCGTCGCCCGCCAAGACCCCATTCGGCGATGTGACCGAGATCAGCCGCCTTCCAGCGCGCTGCAACGAAGCCGAGCACCGACACCAGGCCAAAAAAGATTACGAAAACGGACGTCGCGACGACGTTGAGGTGGTCGAACATCGCTAATCCTTCCCAATCCGATCCGCGGCGACAATTGCGAGCGCAGAGACGGGAATAAGGACCAGCTGGAACCAGTAAAAAAATGGAATGCCGAAAAGAACAGGCGGGATCGAATTGTAGAGCGGGACCCACAGCGCCAGAACACACGGCGCAAGCAAAAGGAGCAGCTTCACATTTCCCCCATGATCGCGCACGCGCCGACCTGACGCGCCAGCATGACGTCTTCGCTCCGTCTATCGAAATTCGCCCACGCGGTCGAGAGGCTCGGTCTGATTCGGCCACCGCGGGCGTTACAGGCGCCGCCCTCCGCTTTCTCGCCCATGCTTTCGCAAGATCGGCCATCGTGCTAACGAGCCGCCAATGACCGCCCGCCTGGATTTATGCTTCCGTCGTCTTGCCTCAGACCGGCGGACCGCGCTCGTGACTTACATAATGGCCGGCGACCCGGACGCTGAGACGTCATCGGCCATCCTTGCGGCCTTGCCGGCCGCCGGAGCGGACCTGATCGAGCTTGGCATCCCTTTTACCGACCCGATCGCGGACGGTCCTGCAATTCAGGCCGCGGGCCGCCGGGCGCTCGAGGCCGAGCAAACGCTGCGGGCGACGCTCGAGATGACGAAGCGGTTCCGCGCGAAAGATGCGGACACGCCGCTCATATTGATGGGCTACTACAATCCAATATATGTCTACGGGGTCGAGATGTTTCTGGCCGACGCCAAAGACGCGGGCGTCGACGGACTGATCATCGTCGATTGCCCGCCCGAGGAGGACGACGAGGTTTGCCTGCCGGCTCGCCGCGCCGGACTCGCCTTCATCCGGCTGGTCGCGCCGACCACCGACGAAGCCCGATTGTCGATTATTCTGGGCAACGCCGCCGGCTTTATCTACTTTGTTTCGATCACCGGAGTAACCGGATCCGCTGCGCCGAACGCCAGACTGGTGGGCGAGGCCGTGGCGCGACTGAAGCGGCACACAAAGCTGCCGGTGGTGGTCGGGTTTGGGGTGAAGAACGCCGACGGCGCGGCCGCGATTGCAGAAGCCGCCGACGGGGTGGTGGTGGGGTCGTCCCTTGTCGACGCGATCAGACTATCGTTGGACGGCGAGGCCGCGACCCCGTCGACGGTCGGCGCTGTGACCGGGCTGGTCGAAACGCTCGCGCGAGGCCTGCGGGCCGTCCCAAAGTGACCTTTGCTCGCAACTGGCGATCAGATCGCCGGAGACAAGATAGCCAATGAATTGGATCTCCAACGTCGTGCCGCCGAAAATACGTTCGCTGCTGCGTCGCGACACGCCGGAAAATCTATGGGTCAAGTGCCCGGAAAGCGGCCAGCTGGTCTTCCACAAGGATCTCGAAGCCAATCTGATGGTGGTCCCGGGTTCGGGCTATCACATGCCGATCGGCGCCAAAGCCCGTCTTTCGTCGCTGTTCGACGATGGCGACTACGAAGAATTGATCCCGCCCGAAACGCCGTCCGATCCTTTGAAGTTTCGCGACATCAAGCGCTATGTCGACCGCTTGAAGGAAAACCGCGCCAAGGCGGGCGCAGCGGACGCCGTCACGGTCGCGTTCGGCAAACTCGAGCGACAAGACGTCACCATCGCAGTGCAGGACTTCGCCTTTCAAGGCGGAACGCTCGGCCTGGCGGCGGGCGAGACGATCGTCGCCGGCATCTTCGCGGCCATTGAGCGGCGGACGCCGTTCGTGATCTTCACCACATCAGGGGGCGCGAGAATGCAGGAGGGGATGTTCGCGCTCATGCAGATGGCGCGCACCACGGTCGCCGTCCGTCGCCTCCGCGCCGCCAAGCTCCCCTACATTGTGGTCCTTGCCAATCCAACCACCGGCGGCGTGACGGCGTCCTACGCGATGCTCGGCGATGTCCACATCGCCGAACCCGGAGCGGTGATCGGGTTCGCCGGCGCCCGCGTGATCGAGCAGACGATTCGGGAGCGCCTGCCGGAGGGCTTCCAGCGAGCGGAGTACTTACGCGCTCATGGAATGGTCGATCTTGTCGTGCCGCGGCCACGGCAGCGCGAGACCCTCGCCCGTCTCTGCAGGCTGCTTGCCCGCCTCCCGACTGCGCAGGCGGCATGAAAGCCGCGAGCTCGCGGATTGTTTCGGCTGCGCTCGGACGTCGGCTCGGTCAAATGAAGTCACGCTCATTGCGACGGCCTCAACGATGGCGTCGTCGCCAAATGAGATTGGTGCTGACCGCATAGTTCCAGACGACGCTTAGCAAAGCGCCAGCTAGCCCGGCGACCCACCAAGTCTCATCGGCCGTATAGAGCCAGGAAGCGACGTTGATATTGGCGAGAACCCCGACGCTGCACCCGAGTGCGAACGCCACGAAGCCGGCGACCAGGCTCAGTCCGCTATATCGATAGGGACGGTAGGTAATTTCATTGTTCAAAATGAAATTGCTTCCCATCGCCAGAATGGTGGCGATCAGTTGCCCGGCCTCGAAGCCCAACACTCTGAACCAGTGAAGAACCGCCGAAAGCGCCACGATATGGACGAGGAGACCCACAGCGCCAATCGAAGCAAACAGCACAAATCGAATAGGCAGCAGACCCCCGCTCGCGTGGTGAACGACGAGGCCGAGAAAGTCCATGCCGACCAGCGGCGTCAGTTTGGACTCGCCGGAGTTGCGCTGGCGGAACACGTAAGGCACTTCGACAATCTTCAGACCGCCGCCGGCCGACAGAATAACGTCGACCAGGATCTTGAAGCCGTCGGGCGAAAGACGCGGAGCGAGGCGGGAGACGATTTCGCGCCGAATCATGAAGAAGCCGCTCATCGGATCAGCGACGGGCGCCCCTGCGATTCGTCTGAAGAACCATGCCCCCATATCGCTCAACGCCTGGCGGGCCGGGGAAAGGCTGCCGCCGAGGTTTCCGTCTCTCAAGCGGGTGCCGATCGCCAAATTGCCCGAGCCCTTGGCGAGCGCTTCGTACATCTTCGGGAGGATCGACTCGTCATGCTGAAGATCGCCGTCGATGACGGCGACGAAGTCAGCGCTCGACGACATCCACCCCTCGATGACCGCGCCTGCAAGACCTGAGCGATTGACGCGCCTCAAGCAGCGTATGCGGCGATCTTCAGCCGCGAGCGCGAAAGCGACGCTCGAGGTTCCGTCAGGCGAGTCGTCATCGACGACGATCAACTCCCACGGCTCCGCATTCAGCGCGTATTTGATGCGATCAAAGAGGATCGGAATGTTGGTCGATTCTTGATAGGTCGGGACAACGACCGACACTGTCGGCTTCGATTGCCCGGGCGTTTCATCGCTTGCCATTCCACGCCACGCTCGCTTCGTTCGGCGTCGATGAACGCTATCTGCCGGCCGCGCCCGGATAAGACATGGGAAGCCTTCGCGTCAAGCCGCCGGCGGGGATGAGAGCGAGACTGACCTCGGCGCGGCCGCCACGACCAAGCGTTTGGAACTGGGGTTGTCCCAGCGCGGCAAAATAGGGCTCGGCGGCGCGAAGAGCAGACTCGAGGTCGGCGGCCCGCGTCACAATGACTCCGCTCCGCCCGACGAAGCTCGCGCTCTCGTCCAGGAACGCCCAGCCGCGCGGATCGTTTGAAAGCACGAAAACGGGGGTTTGAGGTCCAAGGGCGAGGGCGATCTTTCCCGCGTCCGACCATTTCGTGGCGATGACGAAGCGGGGCGGCTGATCAAAGATCGGCGCCTTCCTCAACTCGCGCCACTCGAACGCCTCCAGCGTCGGATCGGCAAGACCCGACCCTGCGGTCCATGCCGCCCACGGCCAGCCTGTCGACGCTTGCACGACCGCTGCGCCTGCGATCGCCGCCAGCAGGACCGACGAAACGACAGCCCATCGGCGAAGCGCTCCGGCGGAGACGCCGAACTGCTTGAGCCACACGCCCATCAGCGCAAAGGCAAAGAACCAACCGGGCATCGTCCAATGCGGTTGGCCGCGGCCGCCCCAAAGCGGGGTCACCGTGAAGAGAGCGATCGGCGGCAGGCTGAGGCAAAGCAGAAACAGGCGCCGCTCGTCCGCCCGTTGACGCCACGCGCTCGCCAGGCCCGCGACCAGCGGCGCGAATATCCAGGGCGACAGAAAGGCGATCTGGCCGAGGACCATGGTCATGAACTGCGCCGGCCGCAGTCCGCCTGCCGGGACGCCGCGTCCGCCCTGAAACGCGAATGACGCCCAGCCGTGCTGCGCGTTCCAAACGATGACCGGCGTGATCATCGCCAACGCGACAATCGCCGCGGCATAAGGAGCGGGATGCTTGAGCCAATGGCGCTGGTTGCGCGCAATGAGGACGAAAGCCGCCAGCCCCCCGGCGGTCAGCGCGGCGCTGTACTTCGACAGTCCCGCCAGCCCCAGCCCGACGCCGACGACGAGCCAAAGCCGCCAGGCTGAAGCCTCATCCTGCGGTCTGGCGAAAAAGAGGCGCGCCGCCGCGAACGCGGCCAGCGCTAAGCCAAAAAGCAGCGGGCCATCGGGAACGACCCAACTGCCGGCCGAGGCAAAGAAAAATGGCGTAACGTTGAGGGCGAAAAGTGCGACCAGCGCTGCCTGCGGATCGAACAGCCCACTCGTCAGCCGGTAGAAGATCCAACCCGTTGCGAAGAAGAGAGCGGCGAACGGCGCGCGCGCGACAACATTCTCGCCGACCGCGAGAGCGGCGAAATGGGCAATCCACAGATGCAGCGGAGGATGATCGAAATAGGACAGGCTCAAGCGGCGCGAAATCGCGATCGTATAGCTTTCATCAATCCCGAGCCCGAGCGAGAACGCAAAGACGAGACGGGCGATGAGAAACCCCGCGAGGATCGCAAGGGCCAGCCGATCGTTCCCGGCGTTCGGCCTCCAGTCCATCCGGATTGGTCCTAAATCTCGCCCCGCGTCATTTCCGGCTGAGACGACTTCGACGCGGCGCCGGCCACAAATTGATCGAACGCGGCCCAGAACTTCGCGCGCACAACGTCGCGTTCGATCAGGATTTCATGCTGCGCGCCCTCGATCACGACGATTCGAGCCGCTCCGAGGCGCGAAGCGAACCGCATGGTCGCCGAAGTGTCGGTCACCCGATCCGCGCCGGCCGCGACGATCAGTATGGGGGGCAACGCCCGGCGGAACGGGGATTTATTGAGGCGACTCATATGGCGAAAAGCCGCATGAGTCCAACCGATGGTCGGGCCGCCCAACCTGAGGTCGGGCCCTGAGGCGCGGGATTGTCGGGCGTGGAGGTCAATGTCACGGGACGCGCCGCGGTGAGAGGGTACGGTTATCGGAGCGGCTCGCTCCTGAGAATGGGGGACAAAAGCGTTCCTTATGGTCGCGACACGCCGAACTAGTGGATGGCGGTCGCCTCGACCCACCAATCCGGGCGTTCGGCGGCGACAATGCGCCGCGCTAGCGCCGCACTGCGGCGATCGCCGAACAAGGCAAAGCAAGTCGCTCCCGATCCGGACATTCCCGTCGCGATGGCCTCCGGGATCTGCGCCAATCTCTCGCGGACGACGGCGATTGCCGGCGCTATGCCGACCGCCGCCGCCTCCAGGTCGTTTCGGCTCGAGGCGAGAAAATCCAGGATGGCCGCCGTACCGTTTCCCAGCCCATCGAACGAACTGGCGAATGATTCGAGTGTCGAACCCCGCGCGAGCCCGAGCGCAGCGAAAACCTTTGGCGTCGGCGCCTGGACCTGGGGGTTGACGAGAACGGCGAACATCTTTGGCAGCGGGATCAATGGACCGAGTTGGTCCCCGATGCCGGTCATTATTCGCGCCTCCGGACGAACGCAGGCGAGAACGTCCGCTCCCGTCGCCATCGCCGCAGCGCTCACGCGTGGATCGTCGACCGACAATCGGGCCTCGTCGGCGAGCAACCGCAAGGCCGCCGCGGCGTCCGCGGACCCTCCCCCAAGCCCGGCCGCGGCCGGCAATCGCTTGACCAATCGGAAGCGGCCGAGCTTCACCTCGGAGAAATGCGCCGCGAGGGCCCGGGCGGCGCGCAACACCAGATTCTCGTCGATCGGGCCAGCCTCGACCGCCCGCGGACCGAGGACCTCGAGAACCAGATCGCGGCCGGGCTCGAATCCAATCCAGTCGCACAGCCCGGCAAACGCCACGAGGCTCTCGAGTTCATGATAGCCATCGGCCCGGCGCCCAATCACGCGCAACGTCAGATTGATCTTCGCGGGCGCGCGCTGCCATCGCATTGGGCCTAATGCCGCGGCCTCAACCCCCGCCTTCCTTCTGCGCCGAAGCGTTGGGCGCCGCGGTGTCGGTCGTGAGGTCCGGAAGCCCAGACTCGATCTTTTTCAGGATCGCCGGCAGATCTTCCGGATCCGGGCTCATGTCCCGGGCATGATTCCATTGAAAGTGCGCGTCAGTGCGACGATTGATCCGCCAATAGGCGTCCCCCAAGTGGTCATTCAGGACTGGGTCAGCCGGTTTCAGGTCGATCGCCTTTTCCAGCGTCTGGGCCGCCTCCTGGTATTGTCCCAACTTGAAGTGAGCCCACCCCAGGCTGTCGACGATATAGCCGTCGTTCGGCTGCAACTCCACCGCCCGGCGAAGCATCTTGAACGCCTCTTCCAGATTGAGCCCTTTGTCGACCCAGGAATAGCCGAGATAGTTCAGGACCAGCGGTTGATCCGGGTTGAGTTCCAGGGCCTTCTTGAAATCCGCCTCAGCCTTCGGCCATTGATTCGATCGCTCGTAACAAATCCCGCGGAAATAGAACAGCGTCCAATTCTCACGTTGCGGTATTGCGACGGCGGCGATTGCCTGGTCGTAGGTTGCCGCCGCCTCTACGTATTTCTTGGAGGACCGCTGCAACTCGGCCAATGCGCTGAGGGTTTCGACATCATGCGGCCGCGCGGCGATGATTTGCGTGAGGCGCTGCGTGGCCTCGTCGGTCTTTCCCATATTATCGAGTTCGAGCGCGATCTGGATGTCGGCGCCCAACTTCAGCGGCGACGACGCCGGCACCATCTGGTAGGCGGCAATGACTTGGTCGCCTTGCTTCAGCTGCTCGAAAAGACTGGCCAGCGTCACCGCGGTCAGATCGTTCGAAGGTCGAAGGTAGAGCGACAATCGGAGATAGACGAGCGCGGGAAGTTCGTCCCCTTGGCGGCTCCCTGCACTGCCCAGGCCATAGAGCGCCTCCGCGGCGCCCTCCTTCGCGTCATGAACCAGCGGCTGCAGAGACTCGTTCGCCTTAAGGTCCGCAAGCGCTCGCTCGATCAGCGGGTGATGGGGAATGACGACCGAGAAATCCTGGTAAACTTTCGTCGCTCCGGCCACGTCGCCTTGTGCGTCTAACACCCGTGCGTAAGCATCGGCGAAGCGCAGGCTGCTCTTGTCGCTGTCGTGCGCCGACTTCAGCCTCCGCTGCGCCTCCGCGGAATCTCCGAGCAAATTGGCGATCAGTCCCGCGTGATAGTCGCGAAACGCGAGGACTGACGGGTCGCGAATGCGGTCGAGCGTATCGAGCGCGTGGCGGAGGTCGGGCTGCCCCGCATAGGACCAAGCGGTCAGCAGCGCGGTCGTCAAATCGCGCGCGCGGATGGCTTCCCCGCTCGCGAGGTGAGCTCGTGCGGCGGCGAACTGCCCTTGTTCGATATCGTGAACCGCGATGGAAAGGCGCGCCAGGCTATTGCTCGGGTCGCGCACGAGCAGCCGTTCCGCGAGCGCGTCGGCGCTCGGTTCGTCGCCATTGGAGAGCGCTGCTGCGAACGCGCGCTCGAGCAAATCGGAATTTCGAGGATCGGCTCGGAGGGCCTCCCGGTAGTAGACTTCCGCCGCCAGAGTGTCCCGATCGGCGCTGGCGATCAAGGCCGACAGATAATTGCCGGGCTGGCTGTCGCCGATCTCCAGTTTTTCCGATCCGGGGTCGGTCTCGGAAATTGCGGCCGAGGCGGCGGCGCCAGCGGCTGACAGGCCCGCGGCCAGGAAAAGGGCTACCGGCTGCGTCCAAACCTTCGATCGGCTTTGCATATCTCGCGCTTTCCCACGTTTGTCAGTCAGCGAACAACGGCGTTGAACATGCGGCGCAGGACGCCGCTCTGCCCTCTTCGAGGAACCACACGCGAATCCTTCCCGTAAACCCTTGCTTGCAGCCGAAAGCGGCGATTTTGCGCCACAACTCAAAGATCCGGATAATTCGGCCCTCCGCCGCCTTCCGGCGGAGTCCATTCGATGTTCTTCGCCGGGTCCTTGATGTCACAGGTTTTGCAGTGGACGCAATTCTGGGCGTTGATGACGAACCGGGGCTCCGCGCGAGTCGCCTCGTTCGCGTACACCACTTCGTAAACGCCGGCTGGACAATAGAGTCGCGCCGGCTCTCCGTAGCGAGGAAGGTTGTCGCGGATCGGGGCGTCCGGGTCATGCAGGCGAAGATGGACCGGCTGATCCTCTTCATGGTTGGTATTGGAAAGATAAACCGATGATGCTTTATCAAATGTTAGGACCGCATCCGGCTTTGGGTAAACGATCGGCGTCACCTCGGACAGCGGCCTCAACGTATCGCTATCCGGCTTGCCATGCTTGAGAGTGCCAAAAATCGACGATTTGAACAATTCGTTGGTCCACATATCCAGGCCGCCAAGGCCGACGCCGAGAATGAGACCGTATCGGGACCAGAGCGGCTTGACATTGCGCACCTTGTAAAGATCGCGTCCGATCTCGGTGTCTCGCCAGGAATTCTCATAGTCGGTGAGTTCGTCATTCGCTCGCCCGGCGACCAGAGCCGCATGCGCCTTCTCGGCGGCCAGCATTCCCGACAATATGGCGTTATGGGAACCCTTAATGCGGGCGAAATTCACGAAACCTGCCGAGCAGCCGATGAGCGCCCCGCCGGGAAAGACGAGTTTCGGCGCCGACTGCCAGCCTCCCGAGGCGATCACGCGCGCGCCATAGGCTATCCGTTTGCCCCCGTCGAAGGTCCCGCGCACGAGCGGATGGGTCTTGAAGCGCTGAAACTCGTCGAACGGCGAGAGCGTCGGGTTCTGATAGTTGAGATGGACCACAAACCCGACCGAGACGAGCCGGTCGCCGTAGTGATAGAGAAATGAGCCGCCGCTCGCGCCTTTCGACAACGGCCAGCCGAACGTATGTCGGACGAGGCCCGGCGAAAATCGGTCGTCGGCGATCTGCCACAATTCCTTGAGGCCGATGCCATACTTCTGCGGCCCGCTTGCGGAATCAAGCCCATAGCGGGCGACCGCCTGTTTCGACAGCGAGCCCCGCGCGCCTTCCGCGAGCAGTACATATTTGCCGCGTAACTCCATCCCGCGGGTGAACCCGGCTTTCGGATGACCGTCCCGGCCAACGCCCATGTCGCCGGTCGCGACGCCGACAACTTCCCCCTTGTCGCCGAACAGAAGCTCCGTTGCTGCGAACCCGGGATAGATCTCGACCCCGAGCGACTCGGCGCGCGCCCCGAGCCAGCGCGCGATCGCTCCGAGCGAGCCGATGTAATTGCCGTGATTGCCCATCAGTTTCGGCATCGCCCAATTGGGCAAATGCACCGCTGCCTTTTCAGTCAGAAAATAGAATTGATCGGTTACGACCTGAGTTTTGAGCGGGCATTCCGCATCGGAGCGCCAGTCGGGCGTCAACCGGTCAAGCCCGATCGGATCGATCACCGCTCCCGAGAGGATGTGCGCGCCGACTGTCGAGCCCTTTTCCACAATGACAACAGAGATATTGGGGTCCAACGATTTCAACCGGATCGCGGCGGCGAGGCCGGCGGGACCCGCGCCGACGATGACGACGTCGTACTCCATCGATTCGCGCGCGGGCAGTGTCGGATCGTCAGCCATTGTCCCTTTCGCCGTCACGGGCC
Source organism: Roseiarcus sp. (assembly GCA_049584355.1). Classification (GTDB taxonomy): domain Bacteria; phylum Pseudomonadota; class Alphaproteobacteria; order Rhizobiales; family Beijerinckiaceae; genus Roseiarcus. The sequence goes on from JBAUXQ010000476.1 coordinate 13,499, forward strand.
GTATCCGGGAAGCCCATCGGGTCTCAACATCTTCCCGTCGACCGGGCCCATGATCCCGCGGGCGATGCGGTTCGGAGCCAAGCATGATAGTTTGCCTTGGCGCGGGCGCCAAGCATCGAGGCCGGGCCGAACCTTTGTCGTCGACCAACGATTCACGTCATCTTCGATTGGGCGCGAGCGACGCCGCGGAGGCGCTGCGGTGGTGGGTTCGGGCCGGCGTCGATGCTACGCTCGATGAGACGCCGCATGACCGGTTCGCCGAAAGCTCGGGCGCGGAACAGCGCCTCGGGCCGAATGCGCCGAGCCCGGCGCGCGAGCCGTCCACCCCGCCCGAGACAGCCTCGCCGGTCCGTCAGAGCGGCGGCGGCAAGCCGCCGGAAGCCGGGGATATTGCGGCTCGCACGCTCGCCGAAGCGGCGACCGATCTCGAGACGTTACGGTCCGTGATGGCGGACTTCGACGGTTGCGCATTGAAGCGGACCGCGACGCAGCTGGTGTTCGCGGACGGCGTCCCGGGCTCGAAGGTGATGTTTGTCGGCGAGGCCCCCGGCGGGGACGAAGACCGGATTGGCCGCCCGTTCGTCGGCAGAGCCGGGCAATTGCTGGATCGCATGCTTGGCGCCGTCGGCCTCGATCGGCGCAGCGTATACATCGCCAATGTCGTTCCGTGGCGCCCGCCCGGCAATCGAACCCCGACGCTGCAGGAGACACAAGCCTGTCTGCCCTTCATCCGGCGGCAGATCGACCTTGCCGATCCCGAAATCCTGGTTTGCCTCGGCGGCTCCGCGGTTCAGACGCTGCTCGGCGTCCAGGGAGGGATCACGCGCGTGCGTGGCTCATGGTTTGACTATAAGCGCGACAGCGGGCCGCCGATCAAGGCGCTCGCGATGTTCCATCCCGCCTACCTGCTGCGGCAGCCCGCGCAGAAGCGGCTTGCGTGGGCGGACATGCGGGCGCTTGCGGCCGCGCTCAAGACCTAGGCGCCCGCCGGCCTGAGGTGAGCGATATCACTGCGAACTTATGTGTTATAACGACTTTCCAAGCCAATTCCAAAATTATCAAAACCGAGCAAAGCCAGCCCAAGCCCAGGCCAAATTTTTCCAAGAAAAAGGCTTGGATTTCCTTGGATTTCCTTGTCGGAAACGAGCCTTTTCAAAGGATTATGCTGACCCCCTGGGGCAAAAAAGTCTTTTCCCGCTCCTTTCCCCGCCGTTGGTCTGCGCGGCCTTGGACGCGCTTCGATGCGGTACCGAACCATGATGCCATGGCTTCTGATTTTCGTAAAGCAAAATCGCCGGCGCGGGATGAGGGATCGGTTTTTCAGTTCGACGGGCTTGCCGCACGAAGGCCCGCCCCTCCCGGAGTTTCCTGATTGGGTTTCAACCCCGGCGCCGCTCCGGCGAGGCGGC
>JBAUXQ010000477.1:0-19689 GCA_049584355.1 Roseiarcus sp.
CATCGGCGCTCATGGCTCACTGCATAGGCGCGCAGCGCCTACTCTCCGACCTCGTCCTTCGAGACGCGCCTTCGGCGCTCCTCAGGACGAAGGCGTGGACACGCGAATATGAAGTTCGCTTCAAGCGACCGCCCCCGGACATCGCCCTCAAGCTCACGACGGGTCTGCGGAAGGAGCGCCGCCAAGCTCGATCTCGTTGCGGCTCGCCATGCCGAGCACGATGTCGGCGATGGCTTTGCGCGCCTTCGCGACATCCCGAGGGGACGCGAAGGCGCCGGAATTGAGTTCGCCCTCGACCAGACGACGGCCGCGCGAGGGCATTGACGAGAGAACAATATCGCGGAAATCCGCGTCGGTCCCCCGTAGCGCCATGACGACGATGTCGATCGACGCCCGGTCGAACAGGAGCGCCCTCGCCCGCTCCGACAGTCTCGGCAGATCGTTGAAGGAAAAGAGCATGGTTTTGACAATGGCCGCGTCCTTCGGGCGGACTTGTTCGAGCGCCCGCATGGCGTCCTCCGCCTCCTCCGGATCGAGGCTGTTGATGATGCCGGCGAGGCGGGACCGCCCCCCGGCGTCGGCGGCCGAGGCCGGCGCCTGTTTCAACGCAGCTTCCACCGCTTCTTCGATCAACTGGGCGGCAAGCGGCGTCACATCGAGCGGCGCGACCAGTCCGCAGAGCGCGGCGTTGCGCCGATCGCGCGGCAGCGCAGCGACAAGCCTCGTCGCCACCGGCGGATCGAGCCTGGAAAGGATATAGGTCGCCGTCGCCGGGCGCTCCGCCATCAGCAAGGCGACAATCGCGCTCTCCGGCGCTTGCCCCAGCGATCCCCACACATCGGGTGGTCCGGTCTCTCCGGGCGCAAGGCCAAGAATGTCGGCGATTTGCTCAGGCGGCAGGGCGTCGGCGAGCAGGCTCTGGGCCTGACCGGCGTCGCCGAGCAGATCGGCGCCAGCCGAAAAATCAGTCACGAATTCCTCGACCAGCCGGTCCAGCATGGTCGCCGGGATGGCGCCGAGGCCCGCCGCGGCCAGCGCCACCGCGCGCAAGTCAGGTTGATCGAATTGTTTGAGCAGCCGGGGCGGCTGGCGGCTTGCCCATCATGAGCAGCAGCGCTGCGGCTTTTTCGGGCCCGCTAAGTTCCCTTTCGCCGCTGATCGCCGCCTCTGACATCAGATTCCTCTTGCGGATAGAGCTATGCCGTCCGTTCACGGCCCGCGCCGGCGACCACTTCCAGGAGCGACACTCCGAATCGCTGGCTGGCCTCGTCGACGACGACAATTTCACCGCGCGCAATCACGGCGCCGTTGACGACGACGTCGACGGGATCGCCGACGCGCTGGTCAAGCGAAACGATCGCGCCGCGGGCGAGCTTCATGAGGCCGGCGACCGGCATCGAGGTCGAGCCGAGCACGACCTGCACCGTCACCGGGATCGACAGGATCGCGCCGAGATTGGGAGGGCCGGAGATAGCCTCCGCCTTCGGCGCGTCGACCGCGCCCGGCGGCTCGGGAGAATTGGCGGCTTCGTCCATGGATTGAGGTCTTGCTCGCTGGTGTCAGAGGTCATTGCCGGCAATCGGATTGGCTCCGGTCTGCCGTTTGGCCGCATCGGATCCTTGCGCGATCGGGCTCTCGATTTCGAGCCGGTAGCGGCCGTCCGCCTGCCCGAGCTTGCAGGTGAACATTCCGCGGCCGGAACATTCGAGGCGAACGGCGGTGAGGTCGCTGGATTGCAGGGACAAGAGCCCGCCGACGCGAAAATTGGCGATGTCCCCGAGACTCATGGCGACCTCCTCGAGGATGGCGGTCACCGGAAGCCGGGTCTGCTGGACGCCGAACTCCATGAGCTTGGACCACCGCCGGTCCGCGGCCCGCGTCTCGATGTCGGGATCGTGGGCGAGTTCGTTGCGGAAAGGCAGGAGAAAGGCTTGCGGGAGAAGAAGGAGGCATTCGCACGCGCCGCCATTCATCTCCAGCGAAAATCGCGCCGCCGCGGCCTCGCTGTCCCGCCGGCCGAGCGCGAACGGATCGCTGAGTCTCTGAAGCCGTTCGAAGCTCAAGGCGATCGGGGCAAGCGGCGCCAAGGCCGATTCGAGCGCCTCGCCGAGCGCCCGCGCGAACGCCTCGATGAGCGCCGCTTCGATCGCCGTGCGCAACTTGCCGGCCTCGCTTCCTGGTTTGCTTGAACCATCGGCGACAACGACCTCGCCGAAAATCGAGGAGACGATCAGGTGGTCGATGCGCTCGTCGAGCGCGATGAGCAGCCGCGACTCCGGTTCGGCGCTCGCATACAAGGCCGCGGTCAGGCCGGAACAGTCTTCGATCGCGCGAAATAGCGTCGTCGCCTGAACCTCCTCGATCGAGCCGCCTGAAGGGCGCGCGATGAGCGACGACAGGCGCAGCGGCGCTTCGGCCATGAACCGATTGAGGGCGTAGCGAAGCCCCGGCATTCGCTCGACGGCGAGGTTCGAGTGCTCGAGCATCGCGCCTTGCAGCTTGCGGGCGCCGTGGTCGACCTCGTTCGTTGCGCCTTCGACGCTCACGCGGCCTCCTTGATGGCGGGCTCGCCGCCGGTGGGGGTGGTCTCGTTCTCGACCACGTCGATCGTCGGCCGCTCCTTGGAGGGAATGGTCTTGCGGCCGAACTCCACCGCCACCTGCGGCATCGCCCCGTTCATGAACGCGAGCAGGCTTTGCTTGACGAGCGTAAACAGCCGCAACTGCTTTTGCCGGACCGCCCTGACTTTCTGGGCGATCGGCGTGACCACCGCATAGGACAGGAAAATGCCGGCGAAGGTGCCCACCAGCGCGGCGCCGATGAGTCCGCCCAGGATTTCCGGCGATTGATCGAGCGCGCCCATGGCGTGGATGATGCCGAGAACCGCGGCCACGATGCCGAGCGCGGGCAGCCCGTCGGCGACCGCCTGGAACGCATGCACCGGCTTGTAGCGGTCGTGCGCCAGGGTTTCGATTTCCTCATCCATCAGCGCCTCGATCTCGTGCGTTCGCGCATTGCCGATGATGATGAGACGGCCATAGTCGCAGATGAACGTCACCAGGTCCTTGTTGGCGAGCAGCTTGGGAAAATTCCGGAAAATCTCGGACTCCTCCGGGTTGTCGAAATGCGCTTCGACTTCGCTGCGGGACCTGGCTCTGAGCTCCCTCATCAGGGCGTGCAGGGCCGACAGCACGTCGAGGAAGTCGCGCGGCTTGGGCGCCTTGTCGAGGACCGCCTCGAGGCACGCCTTGCCGCAGTCCTTGATCGTCGATGTGGCGTTGGCGACGATGAAAATGCCAAGCGACGATCCAGCGATGATGACGAATTCGTAAGGCTGAAACAGCACGTCGAGATGTCCGCCGAGCGCCGCATAGCCGCCGAGAATGCATCCGACGGTGATGACGAGACCAATGGCGAAATTCAAGATTCGCTCCGGGTGCGAACGACAGCGCAAGATTTGCGGCTTCAGACTTACGCGAAGCTGTCAGGGGCGAGGTCAGCCCGGGACAAGCCGGCCCTTCCATCGTTCAGGCGACACGCCGATGCGAGGGCTGGCGGAACAGCGTCATGCAAAACGGACTTTATGTCGCCGTCTCGGCCCAGGTAGCGCTGCAACGACGACTGGAAACCATCGCCGACAACGTCGCCAACATGAATACGGTCGGCTACCGGGCGACCGGTGTGTCGTTCGAAACGGAAATGGCCAAGACTGGCTGGCGACGCGAGGCTCGATTACGTCTCGACCGGCTCGGACTATCTGTCCCGACGCGCCGGAGGGCTGGTGAAGACCGGCAATCCGCTCGATTTCGCCGTCCAGGGCGACGGCTGGTTCGGCATCCAGACGCCGCGCGGACCGGCTTACACCCGTGACGGCCGCGCCCGCATCGACGAATCGGGAACGCTGCGCACGCTGAACGGCGACCCGATCCTGGATGCGGGCGGCGCTCCGATCCTGGTCGACGGGGCGGCGGGGCCATTGACGGTCTCCGCCGATGGAATGATCACCCAGAATGGACGGCAGGTCGCGGCGATAGGGCTGTTTGCGATTGACCCGGGCGCCTCGTTGATACGGGCCGAAAATTCGGGGGTCGTGCCGGACAAGCCGCCGACGCCGATCCTCGAGTTCACGCGTGATGGAGTCGTTCAGGGCGCGGTGGAGAGCTCCAACGTCGATCCGGTGCGCGAGATGACCAGACTGATCGACGTGACGCGCGCTTTCGACGGCGTCGCCGCCGAGGCCTCGCAATCCGAAACGTCGCTGCAGGAGGCGATCAAGACTCTCGCGTCGTCCGCGTGATCGACGCTCGCTCCGACGCCGCGCTTTCGCCGCTCGAGCGCCTTGAGCGGCGGGTCGCATGGGGAGTCCGGAATTTGCCGGCGGCGCGCGTGAGCGGCGCCATTGTCGAGGTCTCGATGTCGCACTATCGCGTCGCCGGCCTCTCGCGCTTCCTCAAGCTTGGCGAGTGCGTCGGCGTCGACGTCGGCGATCGCGTCCAGATCGGCGAAGTGGTCAGGATCGACGAGGCGTCGGCCACCCTCAAGCCGTTCGACGCGCGCAGCGACGCGACGATCGGCGCGCGCGCCTATCGCGCCGACAATCTGTCGCTGTCGCCGCATCGGTCCTGGAAAGGTCGGGTGGTGGACGCGCTCGGGCGGCCGATCGACGGCGCGGGCGAGCTCGTCGGCGGAGACAAGTCCGTGCCGCTTGACGCGGCTCCCCCTCCTCCTCTCAGCCGCGGGCGCGTCCATGCGCCCCTCCGAACCGGCGTCCGAGTCGTCGATCTCTTCACTCCCCTGTGTCTGGGGCAGAGAGTGGGGGTGTTCGCGGGCTCCGGGATCGGCAAGTCGTCGCTTCTGGCGATGCTGGCTCGGGCGGCGCCGATCGACACCGTCGTCATCGCGCTCGTCGGCGAACGCGGTCGCGAAGTGCGCGAATTTCTTCACGACACGCTCGGCGAGGACCGCGCGTCCGCGGTCGCGGTCGTTTCGACCGGCGACGAGAGCCCGATGATGCGCCGCCTCGCCCCTAAAACCGCAATGGCGATCGCCGAATACTTCCGCGATCAAGGCGATTCGGTGTTGCTGATCGTCGATTCGGTCACCCGTTTTGCTCATGCCGCGCGCGATGTGGCGCTGGCGGCGGGAGAGCCCGCGGTCGCCCGCGGCTATGCGCCGAGCGTCTTCAGCGATCTGCCGCGGCTCCTCGAGCGCGCTGGACCGGGGGTGGAAGGATCGGGTTCGATTACCGGCGTCTTTTCCGTTCTGGTCGATGGCGACGACCACAACGATCCGGTCGCCGATGCGATTCGTGGAGCCCTCGACGGCCACATCGTGTTGGACCGCGCGATCGCTGACGAAGGCCGATATCCGGCGGTCAATGTTCTCTCGTCGGTGTCGAGGATGGCCCATCCCGCGTGGCGGCCGGAGCAGCGCAAGGTGGTTGCGAACCTCAGATCGCTGATCGCGCGCTACGAGGAGACGCGTGAGCTGCGCCTGATGGGCGGCTACACCGCCGGCGCCGACCCGACCCTCGACAAGGCGATCAAGTCGGTCCCGCGCATTTATGAGGCGATGAACCAGGCGGTCGACGCGCCGCGGTGCGAGGATCCATTCATCGATCTCGCCGCCGCCCTGCGCAACGACGCCAAGACCCTCGAATCGTGAGGCCTGCGGCGATGTCCCCCGGTCACGAAATTGCGATCCGCGCGGTTGGAACGGCCCTGGCCGGCATGTCGATGGCATTCGCCATCTATATGCTCGCCTACGGCGGGGGGAAGACGCGCATCAACGGCCTCAAACATTTGGCGATCTTCGCCCGGCCGCGTGGGAGTGTGGGCGCAGCGTCGCCGGCCGAGGGTCCCGCCTCGCCGACCGCCAACGGCGGCGGCGCCGTCGACATGGCGACGACAGGTTCGTTCGCCGCTTCCGCCGCCAAGGCCGCGCCCGAATCGCGGCCGATCGAGATCGTCGCCGCCCGAGCCGATCGCGTCTGGCTGAGGATCGACGGCGCGCTCCGCTCGGCCGTTCCCGGCGACAGCGTACCCGGCGTCGGCCGCATTGGGGCGATTGTCGCGCGAGACGGCGGCTGGGCGCTGCTCGACGACAAGGGCGCGGCTCTGCTTGCCGTCACAAAGGCCGCGAATGGGGCCGTGCTCTTCGCCCGCAAGAGGATCTTCGAATGATCCGGCCGTGTCATCGTCGCTTTGCGAGTTCGCGCCGCGCTCGATCATAGAGGGCGTTAGCGATCGCGACGCGGGCGCCTGCGTGATCACGTTCGCGCGCCGGCTGGCGGTCGGGATGATTTCGCCAGACGAAATTGCGCCAGCGCGAGGCAAGCTGATCCGGCGTCACCGGACCGCCAAGACCGAGCTCGGCGGAGATTTCGGCTGGCGTATCCGCGAGATCGGGCGGCGCTTCGTCCGTCGAAGCGGGCGCCTGCCGTCCCAGCCGATCCGCCGGCTCGTCCGTCCACTCCAAAGCCAGGCCGAATCGCGCCTCTCCGCCAGAACCCGGCGCGGGGCCAAATTCGAGGCGCGCGCGGACGCGCGGTCCCCCGGCGGGCCCCGACCCCTCGTCATCGAGCGCATGGTCTTGCCGCCGCGCTTCATCGAGGGCGCGTTGAAACTCGTCGTTTCGGCGGTTGGACATCGTCGCGCGATCCGACGAGCGGCTCAGCCCGCCGCGGCCCGTCGTTCGCCGGAAGGCCGTCTCGACGATGGCGCGCCGTCGTTTTCGCCGTCGGCGACGACGCGATTTCTTCCCTGAACCTTCGCCTCATGAAGGAGTTGGTCAACCCGCCGCAAGAGATCGGTCGCGGACTCGTCCGCGCTCAGCCTCGCAACGCCGAACGACGCGGTCACCTTGCCCACTCGTTCGCCGCTCGGCTCGACCGTCCACTGCTTGGCTTCCAGAATTCCCCGGATTCGCTCGACCGCGCTGACCGCATCGACGAGGCGCGCGCCCGGGAAGATCAGCGCGAACTCCTCGCCGCCAAATCGCGCCACCTTGTCCTGTCCGCGCACATTCTGCGCCAGGATATTGGCGAACAGGCGTAACAGGCGATCGCCGACAAGATGGCCGAACCGGTCGTTGACATGCTTGAATCGATCGATGTCGGCGAGGGCGAGGCAGAAGCCGTCGCCCAGCCGTCGGGCTTTCTCCACCTCCTCGGCGAAGCAGGCGTCAAAAAAGCGGCGATTGCCGATTGCGGTCACTACGTCGCGCAGACCGGCCTCCTCCGCCCGCTCGAGGTTCGTTTGCAACTGCATCACCTGCAGGCGCGACTCTTCGAGCTGGTTTTTGACGTTGAACAGCTTGTCGCGCATGTCGCGATTGTCGTCGATCAGGGCCAGCACGATATCCTTGACCGGACCGGCGCCTTGCTCATGCGACAGCTGCTCGTTGGCGCCGTCGAGCCGCTCGGAGAAGCTCTCGTTATCGGTCAGATGCGTCTGGAGGACCTTGGCGATGTGGCGCAAGACCCGGTCGACTTTCTCCTCCTTTACGGCCGTCTCTCGACGCGCGGCTGTCTGTCCGCCGCGCGGAACCGGGCTCGGCCCGGCGCCGACCGTGAAACGGCCAAGCGCAACGCCGATCCAGCCGAACAGCAGCAGCTGAAAGATCTGCGTTTCGCCCGGAATGAACGACTGCAACGCGGTCAGCGCTTCGCCCGGGACAAAGGACTGCAGCGCGGTCACCGCTGCCGCGCCCAGAGTGACCGCGCCGAGGGCAAAGGCCGCCCGGGCGTTCCATCGAAGTCCGGGGACTTTCATGATCGGGCTGCTCTCGCCGGCAACGGCGCGCAGTCCCTCGCGAGCAGCCGAGGCTCGATTTTTGGCGTAATTTCGCAATCCGCGTGGCGCATTCCGGCCGGCCTCCGATCAATGCGCCTGGGCGGCCATCATGGCGGCCGCCGGCCCGCGCTGCGGCCGGCGATAAAGCGAGAAATCGGTCCAAATCATTCGGACCTCGCCACAGTGTAAGACCCGCGGGTTACTGTTGTGTAAGCGCTCCGGGCTCTCTCGGGCGATTGATTCCGCCGCCGGCCGAAAGAGCGGCGACTTCCGCTACGACATATGTTCATCGCGGGCGGCCGATCCCCCGAATGAGGCGATCGGCATCGACCGGCGAAAGGCTATTGCTCGATTCATCGGCATTGTGTCAGCATGCCGCTTGGGATGGCCCTTCCGGCAAACCAATTGCGATACGCGCTTTATCTTGCGCCTCCCCGCGAGAGCGAGCTGTGGCGTTTCGGTTGCGACGTGATCGGCCGCGACGCGCTGACCGGGGCGTCCCGCGATGGGTTCGCGCTCGAAGGCTACACGCCCGCCGACTGGCGGAACATGACCAGCGACCCGCGCCGGTATGGCTTTCACTCGACCCTGAAGGCGCCGTTTCGGCTGCGCCTCGATCTCGACATCGCCGATTTGACCCACAGCCTCGCCGAGTTCGTGCGCAAATTCCCGCCATTCGACGCAGGCGAGCTCGGCGTGGGCGCGGTCGTAGTGGGAGACGGGCGGGCGTTTGCCGCCCTCAGGCCCCAGCGCGGTTTGAATGAATTGCGGTCGTTCGAGGGCAGCGTCGTTCGCGCTCTTGACCACCTGCGCGAGCCGACCTCCGCCGGCGGCCGGGAACGGCGCAACTTGGCGCGACTGACCCCTCGCCAGGCCTATTATCTCGACGCCTGGGGCTACCCGTACGTGCTCGACGAGTTTCGTCCGCACTTCACCCTGACGAACGCCATCGCCGATGCGGATCGCGTCGCACGCCTGCTGCAACAAGAGTTCCGGCTTCGGGTGCCTTCGCCGGCGCTGCGCGTGGACGCGCTGACCCTGTTCGGGGAAAGCGAACCCGGCGGCGAGTTCAAGATCGTGCGCCGTTTCCCGCTCGGGCGCTCGACACGCGCCAGGCGATCGTCGGCTCGCGCCTTGGCGCCGGCCTTTCTCGACTGATGGCGCAGAAGCCAGCAAGCGCGAGCCGGCCCCCGGCCGAATCCGCTGCCCTGCGCGCGGCGTTCCACCGGTCTATCGAACCGATCGATTTCGCGCGCGGGTCGCGCTGCGAGGTTCAATGACGCCCGCACACGCTGAACGACGTCCGCCAAAATCGCGAGCGCTTTACGCGTCCGCCCTCCGAGTGTTAGCGTTCCGCTGACATGTTACCAAAAGACGAAAAACATCGGCCTGGAGGGAGGGCGCTTAGACCATCGGGGGCGCATGTCTGAGGCCGGGGAAAAAAAGCGCGCCGGCGCCGGCCCGGACGGACCCGTTCTCGAAGCGGTCGGCTTGTCGCGCTCGTTCGGGCCGATCGAGGTCTTGAGCGACGTCTCGGTCAGCGTGCGCGCCGGAGAGGTCCACGCGATCATCGGCGAAAACGGCGCGGGCAAGTCGACGCTGATGAAGATCCTGGCGGGCCATCTCGCGCCCACCCGCGGCGCGATCAAGCTCGACGGCTCGCCGGTCGAGTTGAAAGGCCCGGTCGACGCGGAGCGGCGCGGCGTCGTTCTGGTCCATCAGGAGATCATGCTGGCGCCGGACCTGTCGATCGCCGAAAACATGTTTCTCGGGCGCGAGCTTAAGCGCGGGCTGACGGTCGATGACCGGGAGATGAATCGCCGCGCGACCGAGGCGATGCGGGCGTTCGGGGTCGAGGCGGCGGTGACCACGCCGGTGCAGCGCCTGTCGATCGCCCAGCGCCAGCTGGCGCAGATCGCTCGCGCGCTCGCCGTTCCGCACCGGATCGCGATCTTCGACGAGCCGACCGCGTCGCTGACCCCGGTCGAGACGTCCGCGCTCCTCGGCCTGATCCGCGAGCTCAAGGCGAAGGGCGTCGCCGTCCTCTACATTTCCCACCGCCTCGAGGAGGTCAAAGCCGTCGCCGACGTGGTGACGGTGCTGCGCGACGGCAAGCAGGTTGCAACCAAGCCGGCGGCCGAGCTCGAGCCGGTCGACATGGCGCGCCTGATGGTCGGGCGCGACCTGCTCGCGCTTTATCCGCCGCGCCCGCCAGCGCCCGCCGGGGAGCTGGCGTTCGAGGTCGGGCGTTTCAGCGCCGCGGGCTTCGCCGAGGACGCAAGCTTCAGCGTGCGGCCGGGCGAAATCCTCGGATTCGCCGGGCTGGTCGGGGCGGGGCGGACCGAGCTCTTCGAGGCTTTGTTCGGCCTTCGCAAGGGTGGCGGAGACATCCGGTTGAACGGCGCCGAGCAGCAGTGGCGCGACGCGCGCGCCGGGATGCGCGCCGGGGCCGTCTACCTGACCGAGGACCGCAAGAGCAAAGGCCTGTTGCTCGAGGAGACGATCGCCGTCAACCTGACGCTCGCTTCGCTCGACAAGTTCCAGCGCGGGCCGCTGATCGACCGCGCCAGGGAAGCCCGCGCGCTCGACGAGGCGATCCAGCGCTTTGACATCCGGGTCGGGGACAGAACCCTCCTCGCCGGGCAGATGTCAGGCGGCAACCAGCAGAAACTTCTTCTGGCGAAAATGATGCAGCTCAATCCGCGGGTCGTCGTCATCGACGAACCTACGCGGGGAATCGACATCGGCGCCAAGCAGCAGATCTATCGGTTCATCGCCGCGCTGGCGGCGGAAGGCCGCTCGGTGATCGTCATCTCGTCGGAAATGGCCGAGCTGATCGGAATCTGCCACCGCATCATCGTCATGCGCAACGGCCGCGTCGTCGGCGAAGTGGCCGGCGAAGAGATGAACGAGCATGCGATCGTCGTGCTGGCGACAGGCGTGAGCACGAACGGGGAGGACGTTCGGACATGACCCAGGCGGTGCGCGAGGCTCCGGCCGCCGCGCCGCGGCGCCGCATGAGCGTGAGCGCGGTGGCGCCGTTTCTCGCCCTCGCGCTGATCTGCGCCCTCGGCGCGCTGGCCAATCCGCGTTTCCTGAGCTTCGACAATCTCACCAACGTGCTGGCGCGCAGCACCTTCATCGCCACGATCGCCGTCGGACAGACGCTCGTCATCACTGGAGGCGGGCTCGACCTTTCCGTTGGCGCGATGGCGGCCTTTATTTCCGGCCTGACCATCCTGTTCCTCAACTCGGGGCTCATCGACAACATGCCGCTGCTGATCGTCTCGGCGATGGTCCTCGCGCTCGCGGTCGGCGCCTTGTGCGGCCTGTTCAACGGCCTGACCACGACGATCGGCAAGATCGAGCCGTTCATCGTGACGCTAGGCACGATGGGCATCTTCCGCTCGCTGCTCACCTGGCTGGCGCAGGGCGGGTCGATCACCATCAGGAACACCGATGTCCGGGCGGCCTATCGCCAGGTCTACTTCGGCGACCTGTTGGGCGTGCCCTATCCGGTGCTCCTGATCCTGGGCGTGGCGGTGGCCGGCGCCTTCATTCTCTACGCCACCGCCTACGGGCGCCATGTGCGCGCGGTCGGCTCGAACGAGGACGTCGCGCGCTACTCCGGCATCAACGTCGCCCGCGTCCGCACCATCACTTACGTGCTCCAGGGCCTTTGCGTTGCGCTCGCGGTCATCGTCTACGTGCCGCGTCTGAGTTCGGCCAGCGCGGCGACCGGGCTTGGCTGGGAGTTGACGGCGATCACCGCCGTCGTCGTCGGCGGCACGCGGCTCAAGGGCGGCGTCGGCCACATCTGGGGGACGATCGCCGGCGCGCTCATCCTCGAAGTCATCGGCAACATCATGCTGTTGTCCAATCTGGTCAGCGAATACCTCATCGGCGCGGTTCAGGGCGCGATCATCATCATCGCGATGTTGGCCCAGCGCGGCATGTCCGCGAGTCGGTGAGGAAAAACCGAGCGGCCTGGGCGACCGCCCGGAGCTTCTCAAAAAATGGGAGATGAAAGTTATGAAGCGTATTCTGGTGAGCCTGGCGGTCTTCGGCCTGATGGTCGGCGCGGCGCAGGCGCAAGTGAACAAGACCATGGCGGTCTCCGTTCCGACCGCCGACCACGGCTGGACGGGCGGCGTGGTGTTCCACGCGATGGAGGAAGCGAAGGCCCTTGAAAAGAAATATCCGGGACTGAAGGTGATTGTGAAGACGTCGCCGGACCCGGCCGCCCAGGCAGACGCGCTCGAGGACCTGTCGACCCAGGGCATCGACGCCCTGGTCGTGCTGCCGCACGACCCGAACGTGCTGACGGACCCGATCCGCAAGGTCAAGAACAAAGGGACGTTTGTGACGGTCGTCGATCGTATCGCGGACGATCGGTCGATCTACGACCTTTACGTCGGCGGCGACAATCCGGGTCTCGGCGCGTCGGCGGCCCAATTCTTCAAAAAGGCGCTGCCGAATGGCGGCGACATCGTCGTGATCCGCGGCCTCCCGATCCCGATCGACAAGATGCGCGTCGACGCTTTCAACGACGGGATCAAGGGCGCCAAGATTAATGTGATCGACAGCCAGTTCGGCAACTGGAGCCGCGACGACGCCTTCAAGGTGATGCAGGACTTCTTGACCAAGCACCCCAAGATCGACGCCGTCTGGTGTCAGGACGACGACATGGCGATCGGCGTGTTCGAGGCGATCGCGCAGGCGAAGCGTACCGACATCAAATTCGTCGTGGCGGGCGCCGGCGCCAAGGACGCAGTGAAGCGGGTGATGGACGGCGATCCGATGATGCCGGTCGACGTCCTCTATTCGCCGAGCATGGTCGCGGTGGCGATGGACGTGACCGCGCTCGGCCTCGAGGAAGGAATTCCGGTGCGAGGCGACTACATCCTGAAGGCGACGCTGATCACCAAGGACAACGCGAAAGACTTCTACTTCAAGGACTCGCCGTTCTGATAGGCAAGGAGATGGGGAAGCGCGTTCGCGCGTTTCCCCTTTTTTCGACTGGGAGGCGCGCTTGACGAGCGCGCGATGTGAGGGAGGGGATCATGGCTGGCATGGTCAAAGGTCCGGCGATTTTTCTGGCGCAGTTCGCCGGCGACGCGGCGCCGTTCAATTCGTTCGCGGGCATGTGCAAGTGGGCGGCGTCGCTCGGCTATAAGGGCGTGCAGATTCCGACCTGGGACGACCGGCTGTTCGATCTCGCCAAGGCCGCGTCGTCGAAGGCCTATTGCGACGAACTCAAGGGAATAGCGTCGAGCCACGGTCTGGCGATCACCGAGCTCTCGACGCATCTGCAAGGGCAGCTGGTCGCGGTCAACCCGGCTTACGACGAGGCGTTCGACGCCTTCGCGCCGAAGGAGGTCCACGGCAAGCCCGCCGAGCGCCAGAAATGGGCGGTCGATCAGATGATGAAAGGGGCCAAGGCGTCGCGCAACCTGGGCCTGACGGGCCACGTGACATTCTCGGGCGCGCTGGCTTGGCCGTATGTGTATCCCTGGCCTCAGCGCGCGCCCGGACTGATAGAGACTGCGTTCGAAGAATTGGCCAAGCGGTGGAAGCCGATCCTCGACGCGTTCGACGAGGCCGGCGTCGACGTCGGCTACGAACTTCACCCCGGCGAGGATATTTTCGACGGGACGACATTCGAGCGCTTTCTCGAGGCGCTGAAGGGGCACAAGCGCTGCGCCATCAACTACGACCCGTCGCATTTCGTGCTCCAGCAGCTCGACTACCTCGAATTCATCGACATCTATCACGAGCGCATCAAGGCTTTCCACGTCAAGGACGCCGAGTTCAATCCGACCGGGCGGCAGGGCGTCTATTCGGGCTACGCAGGGTGGGTCGAACGCGCTGGCCGCTTCCGTTCGCTCGGCGACGGGCAAGTCGACTTCGGCGGCATATTCTCCAAGATGGCGCAATATGGCTATTCGTCCTGGGCCGTCCTCGAGTGGGAATGCGCGCTCAAGCACCCGGAGGACGGCGCGCGCGAGGGCGCCGAGTTCATCAGGCGGCACATCATCCGCACCACGGAGAAGCCGTTCGACGACTACGCCAGCGGAGCGGTGGACAAGAAGCAGATCAAGCGCGCGCTCGGACTGAAGTGAGGGGAGGAAATTCATGGCCATCGAGGGACGCGCCGACGCAAGGAAGGGCGGCAGGATCAGGCTGGGGATGGTCGGCGGCGGCGAGGGGGCGTTCATCGGCGCGGTTCACCGCATCGCCTCCCGCATCGACGACCAGTATGAGCTCGTCGCCGGGGCGCTGTCGTCGACGCCCGAAAAATCGCGTCGTTCGGGCGCAGCGCTCGACCTCGCGCCGGACCGCGTCTACGACGAGTACGAGACCATGGCGAAGTCCGAGGCCAAGCGCCCCGACGGGATCGAAGCGGTCGCCATCGTCACCCCGAACAACGTCCACGCCGGGCCGACCTATGCCTTTCTCAAGGCCGGCGTCCATGTCATCTGCGACAAGCCGCTGACGGTCAGTCTGGCGGAAGCGAAGAAGATGCGCGCCGCGGTCGAGAAGTCGGGCCTCGTGTTCGCGCTGACCCACAATTACACCGGCTATCCGCTGGTGCGCCGGATGCGCGAGATGGTCCGCGCCGGCGAACTCGGCGAGATCCGGCTCGTCCACGCCGAATATCCGCAGGACTGGCTGACCGGCGCGACCGAGGCGACCGGCAACAAGCAGGCCGAATGGCGGGTCGACCCGAAACGCTCGGGCGCGGGCGGTTCGCTCGGCGACATCGGCACCCACGCCTATAACCTCGCCGACTACGTGACCGGGCTCGAGCTCGCCGAACTCGCCGCAGACCTCACGTCGTTCGGCGCCGGACGCAAGCTCGACGACAACACCCAGATCATGCTGCGCTACGCCAATGGCGCGCGTGGCGCGATCTGGGCGAGCCAGGTCGCGCCGGGCAACGAGAACGGGCTCATGCTGCGGGTCTACGGGACCAAGGGCGGCTTCCACTGGCGGCAGGACAATCCGAACACTCTCTTCTGGTCGCCGCTCGACAAATCGACCCGCATCGTCACCCGCGGCGGGCCCGACGCAGGCGAAGCGGCGGCCCGGGTGACCCGCATCCCGCCGGGCCACCCCGAAGGCTATCTCGAGGGCTTCGCCAACATCTATTCGGAGATCGCGCTCGCCATCCGAGCCGCGCGGGTGGGCAAGAAGCCCTCGAGGGCGGTCCATTTCCCGACCATCGACGACGGAGTCAAAGGCCTCGCCTTCATCGAGGCGGCGGTCAAGTCGTCGAAGGCCAACGGCAAGTGGGTGAAGCCGTAGCGGCGAGAGCTGGACTAGACGCCTTCCGCCCGGCCCGCACTCCGCTAGAATCTGGCCCCGCGAGTCCCGCGGGCCTGACTATTTCGCCTTCTTGTTCAGCGTATCCATCAGAAGCTTGGCGGCCGGGCCCGACGAGGCCGGATTCTGGCCGGTGATCAGCTGACCGTCGGCGACTGTGTGAACGCCCCAGTCCTTGACCTTGGAAAAGGCGGCGCCGAGGTTCATCATTTCGCTTTCGACCAGGAAAGGCACCACCTTCGTCAATCCTACCGCTTCTTCCTCGCCATTGGTGAAGCCGGTCACCGTCTTGCCCTCTACGAGCACCTTGCCGTCCGGGGTTTTGACGTGGCGCAGCGCGCCGGTTGAGTGGCAGACCACCGCGAACGTCTTGCCGGCGGCCAGAAACGATTCCAATAGCTTGATCGAGTTCTTGTCTTCGGCGAGATCCCACATCGGCCCGTGGCCGCCGGGGTAGAAGACGGTATCGTAATCTCCCTGGCTGACGCTATCGAGGCGCACCGTCCTGTCCAGCTGCGCGTTGGCGTCGGCGTCCTTTTCGAACCGCCGTGTGATGTCGGTCTGGAAGTTCGGCTCGTTGCTCTTGGGATCGAGCGGCGGGCGACCGCCCTTGGGCGACGCGAGGGTGATCTGGGCCCCGGCATCCTTGAAGACATAGTAAGGCGCCGCCAGTTCCTCGAGCCAAAAGCCGGTCTTGCGGCCGGTGTTGCCGAGCTGGTCGTGGGAGGTAAGAACCATCAGGACTTTCATGATGCGCTCCGTTCCTTGGTCGTTGAAGAGTGACCCGCTGGCCGGGGCTCGCCCGAGTCGTTGTGGTCACGGCGATGCGAGTCTTCTCGGCCAACCGCCTCCGGGCTCTGGTCCTGATATCCGAGATAGCCGCCGCCGAGAAGGGCTCTTCGCGTAAGGCGCGGCATTGGCCGGCGCGCCTATGCATCAGCTACAGAGGTGCATATCAAGCAAGGGGCCATGCCGGCCAGATTTCCCGTCAGCGAGTCGATGGCGACGTCAAAGCGCCGAGATCGCGGCTACCCGCCCCCTCGCTCCGCTTGCCCGGCGGCTGAGGCGAGGGGCGCTTGCCTTCGGTGAAAGCTTGAGCGAGCAGCCCTGCAGGCCGTGACGAACCCGCTTCTGGCGCCACATGCTGAAGCGCCTCGAGCAGATAAGCCGGATCTTCCGCCGCGTACCACGCGCCGATCGCAACCGCGCGCAAGGGCTCGGGGGCTGCCGGATCGGCGAACTCGGCTGGAAGGGTCGGGCCCTTGTCGGGTGGAACGAATTGCACGCTCTGGCGCAGGGTCTCGCCGGAGGCCGCGATCTCAATCGTGTACGCGCCCGGCTTCCAGTCGGCTTCCGGAGTGGCCCACAGCGTTCCGGACCCGCGTCCGCTCGCAACCAGCCCGCCATCTCTGTCGAGGACCCGGATGTCCACAATGAGCGGCGAAACCCAGCCGATGGTAAGCTTCCGCTTGCCCGCAAGGACGGTTTGCGGCCGCGCCAGCAGGGGCGCGGAAAGCTGGCTCCCGGTCAGGTTCCCGAGGTTGCCGCGGATCGAGGCTGAGATTTGCTCGCGCTGTTCCCGATCGAACAACTGCACCACCGAGGTCGTCCAGGCGTAGACGCCGGACAGGAAACCCTTCTGCGGAATCCGCCCGGTGATGGTCGCGACAGCGTTCGCCTTCGAAAGCACCCTGGAGCCGGCCTCTCCGACCACGCGCAGGGTGAGCGTGGCGGAGGGGTCCTTGACCTCGATCGTGTCGCCGTCGAAGACCGGAGCGAGCACCGCCACGTCGCGGCGCGTGTCGCCGGTCTTCAGGATATAGACATCGGCGCCATGGTCGAAGTTCTCGATATAGCCAATCTCCAGGGATTTGTGCTGAGCCTCCGCCGCATCGGGGCCGGACGACCGCAGGGCGGCCGCGACGAGGACCAAAATCCAGCGCTTCATCCGTCTTCGACCTCCTTCGCGACTTCCTGAGGCGGGCGCACCGCTGCGTCCTCCTTCGAGGGCGGCGGCTTCAGGAGCCATCGCCACCTCAGCCGTCTTATGTCCCGCGCCATCGTAAGTGTCGAATTCCAGAGATCATGCACAAAAGCGCCGACCGCCGGAACCGCAAGATCCAATACCGCGCCGGCCTGGAAGCTATTGAGGAAAGCGAACATCAGCATGAGAAGGAACGCGCTGAAGGCGGCCGCGGCCACGATGGGGCGCAGGATCAAAGTCAGACACGAGGCGACGACGATCACGAGCAGGCTGATCGCGACGCGCCCGAGGGTCGAGAACTCCCGCGGCGTCCCGTTCTCGGTGAGGGCCTCGATGGCGTTGATGATCATGAGCGAGCCGGGCATGACGCCGAGCGGCGTGTTGTAGCGGTCGCCGCTGCCCGTGAAGCTTCCACCGATCACAACGATCCTGCCCTCAAGCTCGGGAAGCGCCGCGCCTGGGTCCCCGGGAGCGGCAAGACGCGCCGGACGCACTTCGACGAGCTGCGTCTCGCCGCCGCCGGCGGCGTCAGGCGCCTCCACGACGGGACCCAGCCCGATCACACCGGGCTTCCACGCGACGCGGTAGATCACGCGCTTGCTCACGTCGTCGCCTTCGACCCGGATGGGGCGGTCGAGCGGCAGGGGGTCGAGCGTCCCCTCCCGCCCGCTGTTGGCGCGCTCACAATTGTCGGGCGTGAAGCCGGCGAGGCTTCCGGTCATCCGCTTGAGCGGCGGATCGCTGTCGCCCGGCGGCGCTCCATAGATCGCTTGCCGCGCGATCATCGCCGCGGCGAGATGCATGGAAGGCACGACGATTGGCGCGAGGCCGTTGCACGCCTCGGCGAAAAGCTTCCAGCGCCGCACTTTGCCGTCGCCATCGCGCTCGAATAGCGGCGAAGTGAAGATCACGTTGTCCTTGGCCGGGACCAGATCGCCGTTGACTGTTCTCGGTCCGATCGCACGATCGTATTCGGTGAGTCTCGGTTGCGGCAAGCCGCCGTCGGGATCGTCGGCGAGCGAGCGGACGAGCAGCAGCGGAGGCCAATCGGATTTATAGTCTTCCAGGAAAGCCTTGAGCGTTTTCCCGTCGGTTCCGTCCGAATAGGCGAGGTCGACGTCGAGGGCGACGGCGAGCGGTTTCGACCGCGCAACGCGTTCGAGAAGGGTCGCGAGATAGGCCCGCGGCGTCACCAAATGCGAGCCCCAGGCCTTCCAGGTCGCATCGTCGATGTCGATGAGGACGAAGGCCGGCGACTTCGGAATGCTGTAGGTGGTCCGTTCGAGAAGCCGGATCATCTGATCGGCCGTGTCGTCCCCTACCCTCCGAACAAGGAGCAGCGGGGGCTGGAAGCGAAGAATCACGATCTCGATCAGGACGCCGAACACAACCGAGAGCGCGAGCTCGAAACGCTTCGGATAGCGCGCCTTCCACCGCTCCAGCGCCTTTGCCAGCACGCCCACTTTCCGAACGCTCCAACGCCGCTTCAACCGGGGGGCCGCGGCCGGAGGGCCGCCGAGCGCTATCCTATGATTCGGGCGCGGGCGGCGCTACAGGCTCGAGAAGGATATTCTCGGCCGGGCGTCGGGCCGCGCGGACGATCGAGGCCCCGGGCCGCGAGGCCTCGAGGCAGTTCGCCGGCAGGGGTCCTCTCCCCCGAAAGATCGACATTGTCTTGCCAAATGGCCGGGCCTGTGTTTTAGTTTTTCAGAAGGCCGCGGACGAATAGGCGAGCGGCCTTGACGATCCGACTTAAATCGCGCTCCGGAGCGCCTGCGCTGAAGGATAACTATCTGATAAACATTGGCTATGTTGACGGGTGAGCATTTGGATTTTGTTGTGCCGGATTTGGTTTTTGTTGCATCCGGCTTTGATTTTGTTGCGCATGGATTTGGTTTTTGTTGCGGTCGGCTTGGATTTCGTTGCCGCCTGGCGCCTTGACAGAGCGCGAGTGAACATCCAGATACCATCCACATGGATGGTACAAAAGGACACCGGCAGCTGACGAAGCCGCCCGACAGCGAGAAGCTCACGATCAACCTCGGATTCGTCGACCTCGGGTCGATCGACCTTCTGGTCCGCGACGGCTTCTATTCGAATCGCTCCGACTTCATCCGCACCGCGATCCGCAATCAACTGACGCGGCATGCGGATACCGCAAAGGAAGCGGCTTCGCGCCTGACTCTCGAACTGGGCCTGAGGACGTTCGCCCGGCGGGACCTCGAAGCCGTGCAGGCGGCGGGGAAACGGCTCAGCATCCGCGTGCTGGGCCTGGCCGTCATCGCCGACGACGTCACGCCCGATCTCGCGACGGCGACGATCGAATCGATCACCGTGCTCGGCGCGCTGCACGCGCCCGCCGACGTCAAAGCCGCGCTCGCCGATCGCCTGCGCTGAAGGAAGAGCCAATGGGAAAGCCAATGAAGCCGCGCCTCATCGACGCCATGGGCGAGGCGCTGAGCCTGGTCAAACAGTCGAATCTCATTGAGGCGACCGCTCTTCTGCGCCGGGCGCTGTCGGGCGAGCCGGCGCAGGACCTGGGCAGCGCGTCGGATGCCCCGCCGCGGCTTCCGCCCGGCCCCGCCA
>JBAUXQ010000478.1:0-5337 GCA_049584355.1 Roseiarcus sp.
CTGGCCTCACGCCAGCAGGCGAAAGCGAGCCGCGCCCCGGGCTTGAGGCCGCGGCGCAGATTGGCGAAGGAGCGTGCGGGATCGGCAAAGAACATGACGCCGAATCGCGACACCGCGAGATCGGCCCGCTCAGGTTCAAAATCATAGACAGTCGCGTCGGCGAGAACGAACCGGGCGGGTAGCCCGCTCGGCGCGCGCTGGCGGGCGTGCGCCAGCATCGGTGCGGAAACGTCGAGCCCGAGGACCTCGCCTCCGGGCGTCACCCGGGCGGCGAAATCGATCGTCGTGTCGCCGCAGCCGCAGCCGATGTCGATGATCCGTTGGCCGGGCTTGGCGTCCGCCGCCGCGATGAGTCGATCGGAGACCGGGCGCAGCACCAGGTCCTGCTCCTCCTGGCGGTCCGTCCAACGCCGTCCGGCAACACTATTCCAATATTCGGCCTGGGCGGCGTTGTCGGCGTGGACCGTGGCGGCGGACATGTTTCTTCCCGTGGAACTTCACGCAGGCGAGGCGAGCGGCTTGCCCTTTTCAACAACATAGGTCGAAATGACAACCGTCTTCGCCGGCCCGTTCGGCCCGCCATGCGGCGTGCCGGTCGGAACCTGGAACCCGTCGCCCGGCCCAAGCTTGAACGTGCCCAGGCCGTCGATGGTGAGTTCGGTTCCTCCCTCCGCGACATAGCCGGTTTCTATCCCCGGATGGGTGTGGCGCGGGACCGTCGCATTTGGGTCGATCTCGACCCGCATCTCGATCGTCGTGTAGCCGTCAACCGGCCCGTCGGTCTGCTTGAGCAGGGTGCGCTTGAACCCGGGGGTTTGCGCTTCGGCCCCGGCGGCAAGAAAGCCTGCCGCCGCGCACAGAGCGCAAACGGCGAAAGTGCGCCGTGAAAGCATGGTCTCATTCCTCCCTCTTTGTCGCGGGCTCCAAGATTGCGGCGCCGTTCCACGCGCATTTAGCCCGCCATCGCGCGATTGAGTCCTTTGCGACGGCAGGCGAGCCAGTTGAGCCAAGTTTTCGCTTGAGCGCAATGGCCCCGACGAACGCGCCGCTCGAATGTTGCTCAATTGTCTTGCAAGGGGCACATTTGGCTCGGCCGCTCCAAGAGGGCGGGCCGAAACCTCGGAGGATCGGCGTCCATGGCCAAGGAGCCGTCGCGTGAAGCGAGCGGACGTTCCGCCGACACGGGTCTCCGCGGGGAGACGCCTGGTCACGATTTAAACGACGATCATATCAGGGAACGCGCCTGCCTGATCTGGGTCGATGAAGGCAGGCCGAGCGGACGCGAGCTTGACCATTGGCTGCGCGCCGAGTGGGAGCTCGGACGCGAGTCTGATCGAAAGGACTAGCGCCTGCCGGCCGCCGTGCTGGTGGAGCTTCCGGAGCGTCATTTCGCTGATTGCGTAGATCCGCTTCGCTCGGCCGCGCGCGTCGATCCCCCGGTTCACAGGCTCGGCAGTCCAGGCTCGCTCGTTATGGGGTCGCCCTGCTGTCCAACGACCTCGGCGAGCGCGCTCAGCCGCGCCATGACCGCGGCGAAACTCGACAGCGACTGGAACTGGGTCACGATGAGCGAGAAGGCGCCGACGAGAGCCGTGAACGCCATGGCCGACTGAGTGATGACGCCGAACTCGACTTTCCCCTCGATGAAGGCCGGGGCGATGATGAGGGCCGGGATGATCTGGATCAGCCAATTGTAGCCGGTGGTGAAGAATCCGACGTTGCGATTGATCGAGGTGATCTTGCGAAAATTGGCGACCAGATCGTCGAGACGGGAAAGCAGGCGAGCCGACTGCGACTCCTCGTCTCGCGCTTGCATGATGGCTTCGGAATTGTCCCGGATATGAATGAGCTCGGAGCGGAAGCCCGCTTCTTTGTCGAGCTGATCGTAGTTGAGCCTGATCAGCGGGCGCCCGAGCACAATCGTGAACAGCGAGCCGCCGGCCGCGTAAAGCACGGCGACGGCGAACAGCAGCGGGCTGATGGTCCATAGAACCTCGGAGAAAGCTGCGATGGTAAAGGCGCTGTTAAGGCCCATCAACGTGAAGGAGAGCGAAGTGACGGTGAAGGCGCGAACGTCTTCGGAGATGCGCTGGTCCGGATTGGCGACCGCTCCGGAAACCTTAAGACTCTGATAGTTTCCGTCGGCGAGGTACCGTCGCACGATCCCCCGCGTCATCGTGTCTCGCCACAGAAGGCCGAGCCGCTCTTCGCCAAAGCGAGAGATCACCGCGACAAGGGTCAAGGCGGCGAA
Source organism: Roseiarcus sp. (assembly GCA_049584355.1). Lineage (GTDB taxonomy): Bacteria > Pseudomonadota > Alphaproteobacteria > Rhizobiales > Beijerinckiaceae > Roseiarcus. The sequence continues at coordinate 2,252 of JBAUXQ010000478.1, forward strand.
GACGCCGATATAGATGAAAGCTTGCCGGATGAAACCGGGCATGTCGCGATCGGCGATCGCGGTCATGAAATTTCGGCCGACGAAGCTGTTGGCGACGTTGAGCGCGTTCGCCGCAAGGAGCAACAGGACCAGAGCGGCGAAAATGAGCTTCGCCTTCCAGCCGACATCGGATTGCGCAAAATTCCTGACCGTGCGGATGAAACGCCTTCCGGTCGTTTTCAGCGGAATGGCCTGCGCATCCATGAGTTTTCTTTGGCGGGGTCGCTGATTATGCGGGCGACGGGTCGAGTCTACTCGCCTCTTCGGACCACGACCAGCGCGGGCTCAAGACAGCACAGATGGTCCAGCGAGTCCGCAAAGACGCGAGCGGCGTTGTCTAAGTGTCATAAGGCGGGCACAATCTGAGCGGTGCAGGGCGCCACGGGAGGTTTTCATGGCCAAGGCATTGTCGAAGACCGAAAGCACGCTGTCAAAAACCGAAAGCGCTCTCATCGACGCCTACTGGCGCGCCGCAAACTACCTCTCGGTCGGCCAGATTTACCTGTTCGACAACCCGCTTCTGAAGGTTCCGCTCGAGAAGGCGCACATCAAGCCGCGGCTGCTCGGCCATTGGGGCACGACGCCGGGCCTCAATTTCGTTTACGCGCACCTGAACCGCCTGATCAAGAAGCTCGATCTCGACATGATCTATATCGCCGGCCCCGGCCATGGCGGTCCGGGGCTGGTCGCCAACACCTATCTCGAAGGAACCTATAGCGAGGTCTATACGAACATCACGCAAGACGAGGCCGGGATGAGGAGGCTCTTCACCCAGTTCTCTTTTCCCGGCGGAATCCCAAGCCACGTCGCGCCCGAGACGCCCGGCTCGATCCATGAGGGTGGCGAGCTTGGCTACGCGCTTTCGCACGCCTACGGCGCGGCCTTCGACAATCCAAACCTGATCGTCGCCGCCGTGGTCGGCGACGGCGAGGCGGAGACTGGGCCGCTGGCCACCAGCTGGCACTCCAACAAGTTCCTCGACCCGGAGCGGGATGGGGCGGTGCTGCCGATCCTGCATCTCAACGGTTACAAGATCGCCAATCCGACCGTTCTCGCGCGCATCCCGCACGACGAGCTCGATCATCTAATGCGCGGCTACGGTTATGAGCCCCATTTTGTCGAGGGCGACGATCCGAAGGTCATGCACGAACTGATGGCCAAGACGCTGGAGAAAGTGATCAACGATATTCGCGACATCCAGCATCGGGCGCGCAGCAAGCGGTTCTCGAAGCGCCCGACCTGGCCGATGATCGTGATGCGCACGCCGAAAGGCTGGACCTGTCCGAAGACGATCGACGGCAAGAAGACCGAAGGCTATTGGCGCTCCCATCAGGTGCCGATGGGCGATATGTCCTCGGAGGAGCACGTCCGGATTCTCGAAACCTGGATGAAGAGCTACCGGCCCGAGGAGCTGTTCGACCCGACCGGGCGCCTCATACCCGAACTCGCGGCGCTGCCGCCGACGGGAACGCGCCGGATGAGCGCCAATCCGCACGCTAACGGCGGCCTTCTGCTTCGCGACCTAAGGCTCCCGAACTTTCGCGACTATGCGGTCGAAGTTCCTTCGCCGGGCGCCGCGACCGCCGAAGCGACGCGCGTCATGGGCCAATTCCTGCGCGACGTGATGAAACTCAATCTGGACTCCAGCAACTTCCGCCTGTTCAGCCCGGACGAGAACAATTCCAATCGCTGGCAGGACGTGCTCGAGGTCACGAACCGCGCCTGGGTCGCCGAGACCTTCGATTACGACGACCATCTCGCGCCCGACGGACGGGTGATGGAGATGCTGAGCGAGCACCAGTGCCAGGGCTGGCTCGAAGGCTATCTCCTGACCGGCCGGCACGGCTTCTTCTCCTGCTACGAGGCCTTCATCCACATCATTGATTCGATGTTCAACCAGCATGCAAAGTGGCTGAAGGTCTGTGGTCATATCCCATGGCGCCGCCCGATCGCCTCGCTCAACTACCTGTTGTCGAGCCACGTCTGGCGTCAGGACCACAACGGCTTTTCCCATCAGGATCCCGGCTTCATCGACCACGTGATGAACAAGAAGGCCGAGGTGGTGCGGATCTATCTGCCGCCGGACGCGAATTGCCTGCTTTCAGTCACCGATCATTGCCTGAAGAGCCGCAACTACGTGAATGTCGTCGTCGCTGGCAAGCAGCTGGCGCCGCAATGGCTGACCATGGATCAGGCGGTCAAGCATTGTGAAGCGGGGCTCGGCGTCTGGCCATGGGCGAGCAACGACCGGGGCGGCGAGCCTGACGTCGTGATGGCCTGCTGCGGCGACGTGCCGACGCTTGAGACGCTGGCCGCGGTCAAGCTCCTGCGCGAGCATGCGCCCGAACTGAAAATACGGGTCGTCAACGTCGTTGATGTGATGACGCTGCAGCCCCCAAGCGAGCATCCGCACGGCCTGCCGGACCGCGACTTCGACGCCCTGTTCACTGTCGACAAGCCGATCATCTTCGCCTTTCACGGCTATCCGTGGCTGATCCATCGCCTGACCTATCGGCGGGCCGGCCACGACAACATTCATGTGCGCGGCTACAAGGAAGAGGGAACCACGACCACGCCTTTCGACATGTGCGTGATCAACGACATCGACCGTTTCCATCTGGTCGGCGATGTCATCGACCGCGTGCCGAAGCTTGGCGAGCGCGCCGCCTACGCCAAGCAGGAAATCCGCGACAAGCTCATCGACCATCGCCAATACATTTCCCGCTACGGCGACGACATGCCGGAGATCAAGAACTGGACCTGGGGCGGGGGCGGCGCCAAGGGCGCAACCTCGACCGAGGGCGACAATGTGTGAGGCGTCGCCCGACCTCGCCCAGCTGCGTCGCCAAAGCGTCATCCGTGGTCGCTATCAACAGCGGCTGGCTCCGGCAGGGCGCATCGCGTTTGGGTGACCTGTCCTCGCGAGGAGCCGCCGACAGACTGCGAACTGGCCCTCGCCGTTTCTGAACGGCGAGCAAAAGATCCGAGGGCGGAGCGATGGAAGAAAAACCGAGGGCTTTCGACAAAGCGGCGCGGAGCCCGGTCGA
>JBAUXQ010000479.1:0-2473 GCA_049584355.1 Roseiarcus sp.
GGACGCGACCAACACCTTGATGATCTATGGCGTCAAACAGGGGCTTGAGTTCTTCAACATTGGCGCCGCTTCCGCCGTCAGCACTGTGATCGTGGTCTGCATCCTCATCATGGCGGCGGCGTTCATCGCCGTGCTAAAGCCGGCGAGGAACCGGCATGCCTGATCGCGCCCGCCTGAGCCTGCTCGCGCGCCGCTTCGCAATCTGCGTCGTCCTGGTCATCGCGCTCGCGCCGGTCGTCTGGCTGTTTTCGATCGCCTATAAGCCGACGAGCGACATCTTCGCTTCTCCGCCGACCCTTCTCTTTTCGCCGACCTGGGACAATTTCTCGAGCGTCTTCCGCTACTTCAATCTCGGCAGGCTGCTCGAATCGAGCCTCATCATCGCCATTGGATCAACGGCGCTGTCGCTTCTCATCGGCGCGCCGGCGGGCTACGCGCTGGCGCGCTCGACCAGCCCGCGCGCCATCTGGCTCGCCTACTTCTTTCTCATCATCCGCACCGTGCCGCCGATCGCAACCCTGATCCCTTTCTATCTCCTCATGCGCGATATCGGCCTGCTCGGCACCTGGTGGGCGGTGATCATCCTCAACACCGCGCTCAACAGCGCCTTCGTCGTCTGGATGATGTTCGCATTTTTCCGCGCCGCGCCGGCCTCGATCGAGGAGGCGGCGCTGACCGACGGCTGCACGGATTTCGGCGCCTTCGTCCGAATCGCGCTGCCGACCGTGGTTCCGGGCCTCATCGCCAGCGCGATTTTCTGCGTCATGTTCTCCTGGAATGACTTTCTCTACGCGATGTTCCTCACCAAGGCCGACACCAAGACGATCTCGGTCGCCCTGCTTTCCGCCTATGGCACCAAGGACATCTCATGGGGAACGCTGGGCGCGCTCGCCCATTTCTCGACGCTGCCGATCGTCGTAATGATGATCGCGCTCAATCGGTATTTCGTCCAGGGTCTGACCCAGGGCGTGCATTGATCGCATGGGAGCGATCCAGATGGCGGCAATCCGCTTCTCAGATGTGAACAAGACCTATCCGGGCGGCCATATTGCGGTCAGGGACCTCAACCTCGAGATCGAGGACGGCGAATTCCTGGTGCTGGTCGGGCCGTCCGGATGCGGCAAGTCGACGGCGCTGCGCATGATCGCCGGCCTAGAGGCGATCACCCGCGGGGTGCTCACAATCGGCGGCGCGGTCGCCAACGGCCTATCGCCGCGCCAGCGCAACGTCGCGATGATTTTTCAGAGCTATGCGCTCTACCCTCATCTGACCGTCGGCGAAAATCTCGGCTTCGCGCTCAAGGTCCGCAGGGAGCCGCGCGAACTCATCGAGACCCGCGTCGGCGAAACTGCGGCGATGCTCGAACTCAAGGCCCTGCTTCAGCGCCGGCCGGGACAGCTTTCGGGCGGACAGCGGCAGCGTGTCGCCATGGGCCGCGCGCTGGTGCGTCACCCCCGCGCTTTCCTGATGGACGAGCCGTTGTCCAATCTCGATGCGCGCCTGCGCGGCCAGATGCGGGTCGAGATCGCCCGCCTCCAGCGCGCAGCCGGCGTCACCACGGTCTACGTGACCCACGACCAGGTCGAGGCGATGACGATGGCCGATCGCGTCGCGGTCATGCGGGACGGAGTCTTGCAGCAATTGGGCGCGCCGCGCGAACTTTACGATCGGCCGGTCAATCTGTTCGTCGCCGGGTTCATCGGCGCGCCGCCGATCAATCTCTTGTCCGGCGCGCTACGCTCGACCGGAGAGGGCGTCGAGCTTGAGCTTGCCGGCGCGCGGATCGTTCTGCCGGCCAAGGTTACTCAGATACGCCCGGGGCTCATGGCCTACTTGGACCACGAGATCATCGTCGGCGTGCGGCCCGAGGCCGCCTGGGCGGCCGACGAGCCGGAAGCCGCGCTTTCGGGCGTGGTCGCATTTCAGGAAGACCTCGGCGCGACCATCGTGACGACGGTCGAATTGGGGGTCGCCGCGCGACGCGACGGCGCGATCGTCGAGGACTTGAGCGAATCCGGCGTTCCGCGAGTCTCAACCAGGATGCGGATCGTCGCCCAGAGCGGCGCGCGACGCGCCGCAAGCCAGCCGGTCCGAGTCGCGCTCGACCTCGAGCGGCTGCATTTCTTCGATCCCGTGAGCAGGCTCGCGATCGTTTGAAGCTCCAGGGATGCGTTCAAGCCTCGAACAAAGACGCCACTTCAATGAGCTTCGCGATCGACCGATCGGAGCCGACCAGGGCGTTTCCGTCCGGCGCATAGCCGATCACATAGAGCCCCGCCGCCCGCGCCGAGCGGGAGCCCGCGCCGCTGTCTTCGACCGCGACAATCGCCGCAGGCGGCAACGCGAAGCGGCGGGCTGCTTCCCGATAGGGCGCCGGATCCGGCTTGCCGGCGGACACATCGTCGAGAGTGATCGAGAACGCCATTGACCGGCGGACGCCAAGCGCGTCGAGATTGGCGTCAACGATCGAGCG
>JBAUXQ010000480.1:0-6802 GCA_049584355.1 Roseiarcus sp.
CGCTATGCCAGCGGGTTTCGTTCGGCTCGCCGTCGATGCAGTCGGCGAGCCGGAGGTTTGCGCGCGGCGGCTCAGGAACGCGCCACCACAACCAATCGGCGGCGAGCGGTGGCGGGAGAGCGGCTGCGGCGCGTTGCAAAGCCGCCGAAGCGTGATGTGACGGGGGGCCGGAGCTGACCAGCCAAGCCGGCAGCGCATGGGCGCGACGGATCGCGACGATGAACACGCGCGGACGCGACTGCGGCAGAAAATGCGCCGCGTCGATCGTCAGCGCGCCGAACCGATAGCCGAGGCGTTGGAGCGACGCACAGATGGCGGCGAAATCCTCCCCGCCCTTGGAGGTGAGCACGCCGGCAACGTTCTCGAGCACGATCAGGCGCGGCGCGCGTCCCTGCGCCGCCAAAATGCGCATCGCCGAGCAAAAGCCCCAGAACGCTCCCGAGCGGGCGCCGTCGAGTCCGGCTCCAGCGCCCGCGAGCGAGAGATCCTGACACGGAAACGAGGCCCAGGCGAGGTCGGCGCGTCCCGGCAGATCGGCGGCGCGAAGCGAGCCGACATCCGCAATCCGCAGTTGCTCACTCCCCCAATTGGCCGCGTAGGCTGAGCCCTTACGCGGGTCGATATCGTTGGCGAACAGGCACCGCCACTCGGGCTCAAGTCCGGCGCGCGCCATACCGCCGCCGCAAAAGAACTCATAGAAACTGGGCATCTCTGGTCGCCGTCGAATCGCAAAAGAACCCGCCGAGTCTAGACGATTTTGACCCGGAAAGTGCGTTCTACCGCTTGACCAGCGCCTCGGCGTCTTGCGTTTATGGCCGGGCATGAGCGAATTCGCCTTTCCCTTCCCGGTTCTTGTCTGCGACACCGGCGGCACCAACGTACGCTTCGCACTCGTCAGCGAGCCGGGGGGCCGGCCGGGCGACATCGTCCATCTGCACACTGACGATTATCCGGGGCTGGCCGAGGCCATCGAGGCGGCCATCCCCAAGCTCGGGACACGCCCGCGATCGATGGTCGCCTGTGGGGCAGGACCGGTCGCCGGACGTACGCTGAAGCTAACCAACGCGCCCTGGGTGATGGATGGCCCGGAGGCGGCGCGCCGAACCGGCCTGAAACAGGGGCTGCTGCTCAACGACTTCGAGGCTCAGGCGCTGTCGTTGCCAACCATTCCCGAGACTTGGGAACGGCGCATCGGCACGCTGAAGTTCGGGGCCGAGGGCCCCCAAGTGATTTTGGGGCCGGGCACCGGGCTCGGCGTCGCCGCGCTGGTCGAGGCGGATGGACGCTTTACCGCGGTGTCATCGGAGGCGTGCCATATCGATTTCGGGCCCATCTCGCCGGAGGAATATGCGCTATGGCCGTATCTCGAACGCGCGCATGGCCGCATCACCAGCGAGAGCGTGATTTCCGGCGCGGGACTGGCCCGGGTTCACCGGGCGCGGATGATGGCGAATGGCGCGCCCGACCCGCACGTTGACCCGCCGGCCGTCACAGCAGCGGCGCTGGCCGACCCCAGTGGCGAAGAGGCGGCGAGTCTCCGGCTTTATTGGCATATCGTAGCGCGCTTTGCCGGCGACATGGCGGTGACGTTCGTGGCGACCGGCGGCTTGACGCTCTCTGGCGGCGTGCTGCCGAGGGTGGTTGATTTTCTCGACGAGGCCGCATTTCGCCAAGCCTTCGAGGACAAGGCGCCGGTCGACGCGCTCGCCAAGCGCGTTCCGACCCGGCTCGTTACTCGTGAGGACGCGGTTCTGGTCGGAATGGCGGCGATCGCCTCGGCCCCGGACCGCTACGCGATCGACTACGCGTCTCGCGCCTGGGTTTAAGCCTTGTGGTCGAGGAGTGGATTGATCGGGCCTCAGAGTTCCCATCGCCCGAGCCGAAAATGGACAGTTAGCCGCGCTTTTGCCGTTTTCTTGAGGTTTGTGCCGACAAAAATGGGCGCGCCAGGGCTGGTCACGACTTCGGCTTGGTCTTTGGCAACGCTTGGGTTGGCAAGACTTGGGTTGGCAAGAGTTGGGGTTGACGGCGGTGGAACGGCATCGGCTCTATGGGTTGGCGATAGCGCTCGTTGCGGCGGTCGCGACATTGAATGGTTCGGCCTACGCGGATTGCGGCGGCGACATGCAGAAGCTCGCCCAGGATCGCAACACCCAGCTGCAAGTCGTCAACGACTTCGCCAAGTCGTTTCATGGCAAGCCGATGGACCCGGAGGCCTTCTGCCTCAAGTCGGCCGGTCTTATCCGCGCCGAGGCGGCGCTGATCGCCTATATGGAGAAGAACAAGGACTGGTGTTCGTTTCCTGACGAAGCGATCGGCCAGCTCAAAGAGCATCACATCAAAAATGCGCAGTTCAACGCCAAGGCCTGCACGGTCGCGGCGCAGATGAAGAAAATGAAGGAGCAGGCGGCCCAGGGCGGCGGCCCGCAGGCCCAGCCGCTGCCAGCCGGACCGCTTTGACCCAACCGGCGGCCAGCCTGCCGGACGCCCGGCCGGCGAGTCTGGTGTTGCGGCTGACCCCGGCTTTCGCCCTTCCGTTCGTTCAGCTCGCGCGCCTCGACCGGCCGATTGGATGGCAGCTCTTGCTCGCGCCATGCTGGCAGGCGACCGCGCTCGCCGGCCTTGCTCTGTATCGCGGGCCCAACCTCTGGCACCTCTTGCTATTCCTGATCGGCGCCATCGCCATGCGAGGCGCCGGCTGCACCTATAACGACATTCTCGACCGCAAGCTCGACGCTGCGGTCGAGCGCACCCGCAATCGCCCGCTGCCGGCGGGCCGGGTCACGATCGGCGCCGCGGCGGCGTTCCTCGTCGCACAGGCTCTCGTCGGCCTCGCGGTGCTGCTCAGCTTCAACCGGTTCTCGATCTGGCTCGGGGTCGCCTCGCTCGGCGTGGTTGCGATCTATCCGCTGATGAAGCGTGTGACTTCGTGGCCGCAGGCGGCGCTCGGCCTCGCCTTTTCGTGGGGAGCGCTGATGGGCTGGAGCGCGACATTCGCGAGCCTCGCGGCGGCCCCGATCCTGCTCTATCTCTCCGCCTTCGCATGGACGATCGGCTACGACACGATCTACGCGCTGCAGGACGCGCGCGACGACGCCATCGTCGGCATCCGCTCGACCGCCCGCCTGTTCGGTCCACGCGCTCAACTCGGCGTCGGCCTCTTCTATGCCGCGAGCGCGGCGCTGGCTCTGGCCGCGATCGAACTCACCGGCGGCGGCGCCATCGCGCTCATCGGCTGGCTCGCTTTTTGCGGCCATCTCGCCTGGCAGGTCATGAGGATCGAAGGCGCCGACCCGGCGACGGCGCTCAGGCTCTTTCGCTCCAACCGCGACGCGGGGTTCATCCTGTTCGCCGGGATCGCGCTCAAGGGGTGGCTGGGGTAGCCGCCGGGGCGTCCAAATGGTTGGAAGCGGCCTGAGCGGCGCCGGACATTCGAGTTCGCTGTCGAGCGGCGACAAGCCTCAAGACCGATGGGACGCCCGATGGATGACAGAGTGTTCCCGGCCCGCCCGATCCTGGCGGTTTCGGCGGCGGTGTTTCGAGACGGCCGGGTTCTCATCGTGCGGCGCGCGCGGGCGCCGATGATCGGCCATTTCAGCCTGCCGGGGGGCGTGGTCGAAGTGGGCGAGACGCTCGCCGCCGCGGTGGCGCGCGAACTTGAGGAGGAAGTCGGCGTCAGCGCCCGGATCATCGCCTTCAACCGGCATGTCGAGGCGATCGCCCATGAGGGCGACCGCGTCCGGACGCATTTCGTCATCGCCTCGTTCGTCGCCCGCTGGACAAGCGGCGAAGCGCGCGTCAGTGACGAGGTCGACTCGATCGACTGGATCGACCCGGACGGAGCGCCGCCGTCGCCGACGACGCCGGGCTTAAGCGAAATTCTCGCGAGCGCGGCGCGGATTGAAAGACTGCATGCGTGAGCTGCGCCACCCCCGCCCAGTTGGGCGTAGCCGGCGCAAGATTAGAGCGGTCTTCGGTCAAGAAGCGGAGCGCGATCCAGTAATCGTAGGCGATGGTCCAAAACGAGCCAGGCTCTAAAACGTCGGCAAAATCTCGTCGTGGGTAGAAAGACGCGCCGATCATAGTAACTTTCGTCCAGGGCTTGTGGCGGATTGCGCTGGTGTCTTACGACCGGCGCCGATTGCGATCGCAGGCCGCGACGTTTTTGAAGGCGCTCGGATTGTAGGCAGGCGAGGTCTGCGAAGGGAACCTTCATCCCACCGAATGGTTTGTCTTGCGGTCCGACAACCATAGGAGAGGATCGTGGACAAAGAACACGTCAAAGGCGCAGCCGACAAGGCGAAGGGCGCCGTGAAGGACGCATTCGGTAAAATGACCGACGACAAGCAGATGCAGGTCGAAGGCAAGTTCGACAAGGCCAAAGGGGCGGCGCGCGAAGCCATGGGCGACGCTAAGGACGCCGCCCGAAGGTCCGAGCAAGCGCCGAAGCGCTGAACTTCACAAGAAGGGAGGGGCCGCCTGCGGGCGGCCTCTCTCTTTCAGTTCGCAAAAGGAGTTCGCGATGCAGCCGGACAAGAGCGCGCCCGCCGTTAGCAGGCCGCCCGCTGACGACGACAAGGGGAAGACTGTTCAGGCGGAAGCCCAGTCCGACACAGAGCCGTTCGACGCGGACAGCGGATCACTGCCCGGCTTGCGGAAAGCGTCAGAAGACTTGAAGACGAAGATCGCCGAGGCGAAGCGCCGCAACGATCTGCCGGTGGACTCGGCGCTCGGAAATCCCGGCTGGGAACGAAGCGTCGCCGATGGCCGCCTCGACGTTCCCGACGAGGACGACGACTGATCGCGGGACGCGCCTTCTATCCCGCCTTTTTGGTCGCGCCGGGCTTCGCCGGTTGTTTCTCCGCCGCTGCCTTCACAGGCGCGCCGCCAGCGATCGGCAACAGCATTTCGCGCTGGTCCAGGTTGCGGTTCGCCGCCTTCTTGCCCTTGGACGCCGCGGCAGGCTTCGCTGCTGTAACCGGCTGTGCTGGGGGCGCGGGCTTGATCGCGCCGGTTGGCTTCGGCTGAGCTTCCTTAGCCCTCTCGATGCTCTGACGAAGCGCCGCCATCAAATCGGTGCCGGCGACGATCCTCGGCAGCTCGCGCTGCTTGGAAACCGGCATCCCCGCCTTCTTCTCGTTGAGCATGGCGACGATCGCCTCTTCGTAGCGGTCGTGAAAATTGGAGGCGTCGAACTTCGCCGCCTTGGTCTCGAGGATGTGCTCGGCGAGGGTAAGCATATCCTTCGGAATCTTGACCTCGCCGATGTCGCCGAAATAAATCTCCTCGTCGCGAACCTCGTAAGGGTATCTCAGCGTCGTGCCGAGCAGGCCCTTCCCCCGCGGCTGGAGCATGATGACGCGCTCACGCTTCGACAGGACCACCCGGCCCAACGCGACCATGCTCTTGTCGCGCATGGCGTCGCGGATGACCGCGAACGCCTCGAGAGCGACCTTGTTCTCCGGAATCAAATAGTACGGGCTGTCGACATACCGCTCGTCGATCTCCGATTTGGGCACAAAGGAATCGATGTCGATCGTGTGGCTGCTCTCAATCGCGATCGCGTCGATGTCTTCGTCCTCGACCCGGAGATAGACGCCCTTGTCGACCTCGTAGCCGCGTCCCTTGTCGTCCGGATCGATCGGCTCGCCGGTCTCTTCGTCGATGAGTTGCTGGCGAAGGCGGTTGCCGGTTTTCTTGTTGATCTGCCGGAAGGCGACGCGCTCGCCCGACGACGTCGCGGTGTAGAGCGCGATCGGGCAAGAGACGAGGGAAAGCTTGAGGTAACCCTTCCAATAAGGACGCGGCGGGGCCATGGGAACTCCTACTCAACGCGGGTCTTAGGGGCTTTTATAGCACGCCGGCCATGCAACCTGCGAGTCGTACCCCCCAATGAAGAGGTCACGTCACGGAAGTTTGGTCGGGCCCAACGTCCCGACGCGCCGGATGTTCCAGTCCGGCTACTTCCGCCCTCCCGAAAGGAAGGCCTGGAAAGCCTTGCGCGCTTCGTCGGACTTGAGCGCCTCGGCAAAGGCGTGCATCTCCTCGGCCATGCGCGCTTTCAGCGCCTCGGCGTCGCCGCGTATGAGGCGCCGCGTCGCGAGGAGAGCCGCGCGAGGCTTGGCCGCGAGCGCCGCCGCCTTGGTCATCGCATGCGCAATGAGCTCGGCCTGAGGCACGAGGGCGTTGACGAGGCCGAGCGCGCGCGCCTCCTTGCCGTCGAACGGCTCGGCAAGCAGGAGGAATTCCGCCGCTTTTGCGCGCCCGAAGCGTTGCGGCGCCAAAAGCGACGATCCGGCCTCCGGCACGAGGCCAAGGTTGACGAACGGCATCTGGAAGCGCGACTCGGGCGTGGCGTAGACGAGATCGCAGTGAAAGAGAAGCGTCGTTCCGACGCCGACCGCGAGGCCGTCCACCGCCGCGACCAGCGGCTTTTCGAATTCGGCGAGCTTGCTGATGAAACGCGACGCCGGAAAGTCGCCCGCCGCGTGCGACGCGACGGCGACAAAATCGCTAAGGTCGTTTCCGGCGGTGAACACGCCCCCCTTGCCGCTCAACACCAGAGCGCCGACGCTCGGGTCGCGCTCGGCTCCCTCGAAGGCCTCGATCAGCGCTTCGTACATCGCGCCGGTGATCGCGTTCTTCTTCTGCGGCCGGGCGAAGGCCGCCGTCATCACCGCGCCCTCGCGGCCGACCTCGATATCTTTGGTCATCTCGACACGTTGGGTCATGCGCTCTCCGCCAGGATCGCCTCATAGGATTGCAGCGGCGCGCCGCCCGACGCGATGGCGCGCGCCAGCCC
>JBAUXQ010000481.1:0-3512 GCA_049584355.1 Roseiarcus sp.
CCGCCACGCCAGCCGCATCTGCGAAGCCGCCGCCGCCTGCCGTTCCCGCGTGCGCGGGAGCCGTCGCCGCCGTGCCTGAAACCGACAAATACGCGGCGGTCGCGGCAGTCCCGGCGGTGCTGACCAACTGCACGCCGAGTGGCGGCGACACGGCGTGGATGCTGACATCCGTCGCCCTCGTGCTGATGATGACGATCCCGGGTCTCGGGCTCTTCTACGGCGGCATGGTGCGCAAGAAGAACGTCGGCGACACCGTCATGACGAGCTTCGCCATCACCTGCCTGGTGACCGTGGTCTACGCCATCGTCACCTATTCGATGGCCTTCACCTCCGGCACCCCGTTCGTCGGCGGATTGAGCCGCGCGTTCCTCCAGGGAATCCTCAGCGACATCAACAACGGGGGCATCGGTAATCCCAATCCTCTGGCGCCGACGATCCCCGAGACCGTCTACATGTGCTTCCAGATGACCTTCGCGATCATCACGCCAGCGCTCATCGCCGGCGCCTATGCGGAACGCATGAAGTTCTCGGCGATGCTGTGGTTCATGGGCCTGTGGGCGATCTTCGTCTACGCCCCCGTCGCCCACTGGCTCTGGGGACCCGATGGCATCTTCAACTCCGCGAACCCTGACGCATGGGTCAAGGTTCTCGATTTTGCCGGCGGCACGGTCGTGCACATCAACGCCGGCGTCGCGGGTCTGGTCGCGGCGATCATGCTGGGCAAGCGCCACGACACCGGGCCTGGCCACAACATGGTCCTGACCTTCATCGGCGCGAGCCTGCTGTGGGTCGGCTGGTTCGGCTTCAACGCGGGGTCCGCAGTGAGCGCCGGCGTGCAGGCGGGCATGGCGATGACCGTCACCCAGATTGCGACCGCCGTCGCGGCGCTGACCTGGATGTTCGTCGAATGGATCCATCGCGGTAAGCCGACCGTCATCGGCATCGCCTCGGGCGCCGTCGCCGGCCTCGTCGCCATCACTCCCGCCTCGGGCTTCGTCGGTCCGGTCGGCGCGATTGCGATCGGCGTCGCCTGCGGCGTCGGCTGCTACTGGGGCGCGACCGGCCTCAAGCACATGTTCGGCTATGACGACGCGCTCGACTGCTTCGGCGTCCACGGCGTTGGCGGCATGATCGGCGCGTTTTTGACCGGCGTGTTCGCCGTGCAACAGTACGGCGGCACCGCTGGCCTCATCGAAGGCAACCCTGGCCAGGTCATCAACCAGTGCATCGGCATCGTCACGGTCATCGTCTATGACGCGATCGTCACTGTCATCATCCTCGCCATCATCAAAGCTGTCATCGGCTTGCGCGTCTCGGACGAAGTCGAGCGCGACGGCCTCGACCTCGCCTTGCACGGCGAAGTCGTTCACTGAGCTGCGGCGCCCGGCGGCGCTTGGCCGCCCGCCGGGCGAAGTTCCTCCCCGCGGACCTTGGACGCCCCTCGGGGCGTCCTTTTTTCTTTCGCCCAACGAGCGCGGTCACGCGGCGTGGCCGCGGCTAACGCGTGTTAAGGTTAGGCCCGCATTAACTGGACGCGCCTAGAGTTTGGTCGACACGGCGCGCAATCACGCCGCGGCGATCCGGCGAGTCTGCGATGCGTACGACAACGTTCTCGTTTATCGACCACATGCCCGCCTCGGTGCGGGATTTCCCGAAGCGGCGGGCGGCCGAGATCACCGGCTTGTGCGCGCTCTTCGGCGTGGCCGGCCTCTGCCTCGCGCTCCTGACCTGGTCGGTCAGCGACCCGAGCCTCAACCACGCCACCAACGCGCGCGTCCATAACCTTCTCGGCGCGCCGGGCGCGATTGCCGCTGACCTGGTGATGCAATTCGTCGGCCTCGCCTCGGCGGCGCTACTGACGCCGCCCGCGTTCTGGGGCTGGCGCCTTCTCACCCGGCGCCGGCTCGAGCGGCCGCGGTTGAAGATCGGTCTCTATCTGAGCGGCGTGATCGCGGCTGCGGCGTTGGCGTCGCTGCTTCCGACGCCCGGAAGCTGGCCGCTGCCCACCGGCCTCGGCGGGGTTGTCGGCGACGCCGTCCTCTCGATCCCGCGTCGCGCCCTTCCAGTCTCGACCTGGGCGACAGTCGTTCTCGGCGCCTGTCTCGCCGGGCTCTCCATTCTCGCACTCGCCGCTGCTGCGGGCGTCGGCGGCCCGTCGCGCGCTCCTGGCGACGGCGTGGCGCAGAATCCGGCCGGAAGAGCCCGCGCCGAGGCGCTGGCGCGTTTCGACGACGAAGAGGACGAGGACGAACCGAGCTTCGGCATGGTGTCGATCGGCGCCGTCATTCATGCCCTGCTCACCGCCAAGGGGGCGCTGCGCCGAATCGCGCGTCGCGGCGCACGGACGGCCGGCAAGTCCTCGCCCATCCTGGGCCCCGCGCCGACGCCGGCCGCAACCCGGGCGCCCTGGTCAAATCTCAGCGATGTCGACGACGCCTTGACCGATCCGGCCGCCTATGCTCCCCGCCCGCAAGGCTCGGCCCCGACCTTGTCCGCCGGCGCGCCGCCGGTCGTTATTGCGCCCGCCGCGCCCAGGAGCGCGAGCCGAGCCGCCGTCGAGGCCAGGTTCGCCTCATTGCCGCGCCAGTGGACCATGCCCTCGATCGCAATGCTGACCGAGCCGAAAAAATCGGCCGGGACCCGAGTTTCGCAGGACGCGCTGGAGCAGAATGCGCGCCTGCTCGAGGGCGTCCTCGACGATTTCGGCGTCAAGGGCGAGATCGTCAACGTGCGTCCGGGGCCAGTCGTCGCGCTCTACGAGCTCGAGCCGGCGCCGGGGATCAAGTCGTCGCGGGTGATCGGCCTCGCCGACGACATCGCCCGGTCGATGTCGGCCGTCTCGGCCCGCGTGGCCGTAGTCCAGGGCCGCAACGCCATCGGCGTCGAACTGCCGAACCAGCGCCGCGAGACGGTCTACCTGCGCGAGCTTCTCGCCAGCGAGGATTTCGAAAGCTCGAAGCACCGGCTCGCCATCGCGCTCGGCAAGACGATCGGCGGCGAGCCGGTGATCGTCGACCTCGCCCGCATGCCTCACCTCCTGGTCGCCGGCACGACCGGCTCTGGCAAGTCGGTCGCGATCAACACCATGATCCTCTCGCTCGTCTACCGCATGAAGCCGGAACGGTGCCGGCTCATCATGGTCGATCCGAAAATGCTGGAGCTTTCGGCCTACGACGGCATCCCGCACCTGCTGACCCCCGTCGTGACCGACCCGAAGAAGGCGGTCGTCGCGCTCAAATGGGCGGTGAGGGAGATGGAGGACCGCTACAAGAAGATGTCGAAGGTCGGGGTGCGCAATATCGACGGCTTCAACGCCCGGGTCGCTGAAGCGGTCGCGAAGGGCGAGCCGCTGACCCGCACCGTCCAGACCGGTTTCGACCGCGAGACCGGGGAGGCGATCTACGAGCACGAGGAGATCCCGCTCGACGAACTGCCCTATATCGTCGTCGTCGTCGACGAGATGGCGGACCTTATGATGGTCGCCGGCAAGGATATCGAGGGCGCGATCCAGC
>JBAUXQ010000482.1:0-9990 GCA_049584355.1 Roseiarcus sp.
CGCCTCGGCGTCGTAACGGCCGAGGCCGAACTTGCCGTCACGCGCGCCTCCTGGGCCGAGCGGCTCGGCAGGGTCGAAGTCCGCACCAACCGGCCGGACTTCGACCGGCTGGTCAACACCTGGCTGCCCTACCAGCTCTACGCTTCGCGGCTCTTCGGTCGCCTCGGCCCTAACCAGCTCGGCGGCGCGACCGGCTTTCGCGACCAGTTGCAGGACGTGCTGCCGCTGACCCTCACGGAACCGCGGCTGACGAGGGCGCAGATCGTGCTGCACGCGAGCCAGCAGTTTCGCGAGGGCGACGTGCTCAAATGGTGGCATCGCGCGCCCGGCGGCGGGACGGGTCTCGGCCAGCGGACCAAGGCGGCCGATCCGCATTTGTGGCTGCCGTACGTGCTCGCCCGCTATGTGCGCCAAAGCGGCGACCAGACCGTGCTCGATGAGACGACCCCATTCCTCGAAGGCGAGGCCGTCCCGGCGAACGAGGACACCTGGATCGTCATTCCGCGCGTCTCGCGCGAGAGCGCGACCGTCTACGAGCATGCGCGCCTCGCGATCGGGTTCACTCTCGCGCATCTCGGCGCGAACGGGTTGCCGCTCCTGCGGGCCGGCGACTGGAACGACGGTATCGACGCGCTCGGCCGCCGCGACATCGGGACCAGCGTCTGGATGGGCTTTTTTCTCTTCAACGTTCTCGATGGCTTCATTCCCCTCGCGCGCCTGAAAGGGGACGAGACATTCGCCGCCCGCTGCGAGGCGGCGCTCGCCGGGCAGCGCCAGGCGCTCGAGGCTGGCTGGCGTGGCGACCATTACCTGCTCGATTTCGCCGACGATGGACGCGAGGTCGACGTTCGCAACGCCATGACGACCGGTTGGGCCGCCTATTCCGGCGCGTGCGACGACAATCGCGCGCTGGCCGCGATTGAGGGCGGCCTGAAAGGGATCGAGCGGCCGAACCGGGTGCTGCTGCTCGAAACCCCTTTCTACGAGCATTCGCAGCCCTATCCGGGCCGCATCGCCGACTATCCGCCCGGTGTACGTGAAAACGGCGCGCAATACAGCCACGGCGCCACCTGGATCATCGATGGCTTCATGCGCCTGGCCCTCTCAGCCTGCGCCAAGGGCGACGCCGAATCGGGCGCTCGCCTCTATGCCCGCGCTTTCGAGATCTTCGAAAAGATCTCGCCGATGAAGAAGACCGACCCTGAGAACATCGCCATTTATGGCCTCATTCCCATCCAGCAGCCAGCCGACATCTACGAGGGTTGGGGCCACGGCGGGCGTGGGGGCTGGTCATGGTACACCGGCTCGGCCGCGCGCATGCTGTCCGCCGCCTACGCCCTCATCGGCGTGGAGCAGGAGAACGGCCGCTTCGCTCCGCGCGCCGACCTGTTCGAGGCCAAAGGGGAACTCGAGGTCCAGTCGCTGCGCATCGGCGAATCGACCTGGAAGCGCGACGACCTCAAAGGTTGATACTGCCGCGAGCGGGAATTGTCTGATCTCGAGCCTTTTTGCCCGGCTCCCGGCTGCGGCGGTCGGCCGCGGGGCGACTTTGGTCTGAACCGATCCGAAACGCCCGCGCCGCGTTGCGGTAGAGCGTGGTTTCTGGCAAGAGGCGCCCAGAAACTGGCTGCGGGAGACCACCCGTGGCCCACCAACGGGGCTTTTCGCCATGCTTTTGGGCTTGATAATCGTCTGTGGGCTCCTCTCGATCGTCTATGGCGTCTACACGGTCAATAGCCTGATGTCGGCGGACGCCGGCTCGCAGCGGATGCAGGAGATTTCCGCGGCGGTGCGGGAGGGCGCGCAGGCCTATCTCAGGCGCCAATATATGACCATCGCCGGCGTCGGAATCGTCGTCTTCATTGGTCTTGGGCTCCTTTTGTCGTGGACGGTGGCGATCGGCTTTGCGATCGGCGCCATCCTCAGCGGCGCCGCCGGCTTCATCGGCATGAACGTCTCGGTGCGCGCCAACGTGCGCACGGCGCAGGCGGCGACGAAATCGCTCGCCGGGGGCCTCGACATCGCCTTCCGCTCGGGCGCGGTGACCGGCCTTCTGGTGGCCGGCCTCGCGCTTCTCGGCGTCGCCGGCTATTTCGGCATTCTGACCGGTCCTCTCGGCTATGCGCCAGCGGATCGAACCACGATCGACGCACTGGTCGCGCTCGGCTTCGGCGCGTCGCTGATCTCGATCTTCGCCCGACTCGGAGGCGGCATCTTCACCAAGGGCGCGGACGTCGGCGCCGATCTCGTCGGCAAGGTCGAAGCGGGCATTCCGGAGGACGATCCGCGCAACCCGGCGACCATCGCCGACAATGTCGGGGACAACGTCGGCGATTGCGCCGGCATGGCCGCCGACCTGTTTGAAACCTATGCGGTGACGGTGGTCGCCACCATTGTGCTCGCCTCGATCTTCTTCGATGCCACGCCGGCGCTGGTCCCGACCATGATGTATCCGCTCGCGATCTGCGCCGCCTGCATCGTGACCTCGATCATCGGCACGTTCTTCGTCAGGCTCGGCGCCAACGGCTCGATCATGGGCGCGCTCTACAAGGGGCTTATCGCGACCGGCGCCCTCTCCATCATTGGCCTCGCCCTCGCCACCCAGTTCGTCGTCGGCTGGGGCGAGATCGGGACCGTCGCCGACAAGGCGGTCACCGGCGTCAATCTGTTCGTATGCGGCCTCGTCGGACTCGCAGTTACCGGCCTCATCGTCGTCATCACCGAATATTACACCGGCACGGGAAAACGCCCGGTGGTGTCGATCGCCCAGGCTTCGGTCACCGGCCACGGCACCAATGTGATCCAGGGCCTTGCGGTCTCGCTCGAATCGACGGCGCTGCCGGCGCTGGTCATCGTCGCCGGCATCATCTCCACCTTCCAGCTCGCCGGCCTCTACGGCACCGCGATCGCGGTCACGACGATGCTCGGCCTCGCCGGCATGATCGTCGCGCTCGACGCCTTCGGACCGGTCACCGACAACGCCGGCGGCATCGCCGAAATGGCGGGGTTGCCTAAGGAAGTGCGCCAGTCGACCGACGCGCTCGACGCGGTCGGCAACACCACCAAGGCGATCACCAAGGGCTATGCGATCGGGTCGGCGGGCTTGGGCGCGCTGGTCCTCTTTGCCGCCTACACCAACGATATCCGGCATTTCAAGGAAACGGGCGCGCCCTATTTCCAGGACGTCGGCGCGCTCGATTTCAGCCTTTCCAGCCCCTACGTCGTCGCCGGCCTCATCTTCGGCGGCCTCATCCCCTATCTCTTCGCCGGCATCGCGATGACCGCGGTCGGCCGCGCCGCCGGATCGGTGGTGCTCGAGGTGCGCCGTCAGTTCAAAGAGATGCCTGGCATCATGAACGGCACGCAGCGTCCCGACTACGGACGCGCCGTCGATCTGCTGACGAAGGCGGCGATTCGCGAAATGATCGTCCCCTCGCTGCTCCCGGTGCTGGCGCCGTTCGTGGTCTATTTCGGCGCGCTGTGGATCTCGGGCTCCAAGGCGTCGGCCTTCGCCGCGCTCGGCGCGTCGCTGCTCGGCGTCATCGTCAACGGGCTCTTCGTCGCCATCTCGATGACCTCGGGCGGCGGCGCCTGGGACAACGCCAAGAAGAGCTTCGAGGACGGTTTCGTCGACAAGGACGGCGTCAAGTGGGTGAAAGGCTCGGAGGCGCACAAGGCCGCCGTCACCGGCGACACCGTCGGCGACCCCTACAAGGACACCGCCGGTCCTGCGGTCAACCCGGCGATCAAGATCACCAACATCGTCGCCCTCCTCCTGCTGGCGATCCTGGCGCGGTGAGGGCGTCGGGAATCCAAATCGGGCGCAACGAAAACCAAATCCAGCGCAACAAAATCCAAGCCGGACGCAACGAAATCCAAGCCCAGCACAACGAAATCCAAACTCCGGAGTCCAAACCTTTCAATGGGTTAAAGTCGGAATCGGACTGACGGACCTCGAAATCGTGGACAATATTGCTCGTCTTCCTTCTTCGATAAGCCGCTCGCCCTCCAGACCCGACGCCGGCCCGCCCCGGATCAGGCAAGCTAGCATGGTTTCTGTTTTCAGTAAACATATTTCTCGTTAATCTGATTTTCAGGATCTAGTGGGCGCTGGAGGTTCGGCCGCGCGGGCGCGACCACGGGGACCGGCGGTTTATTGTCGCGCGCGGAAGTGGAGGTCGGGTGAGCTGCCGCGCATACGCGTCGAGAGTTCGCTGGCGCTCAAGAGACCAGGTCAGCGGCGGTTTCCTGAATCCGCGTTTGCGGGCATGACGAGGCGCCGGCCTCAGCTAAACCTGAAAAGGCCGCCCATCATGTTCCTGAGGAAGTCCGGCTCCTGGCCGCCGGTCGGGGTGGTGCGGCTGACGAAATCGAACACCTTGCCGTCCTGCATGCCGTAATTGGCGATCCGGTCGACCTTGCCGTCCTTGTCGAAATAGACCGCCAGCACATGCTGGTCGGCCATCTGGACCGGCATGAACTGAAGCGTGTGCTTCATTTTCTGACCGATGTAGTACCAAGCGTCGCCGCCGACGGTCGAGGTGGTCGAGGGGGTGCCGAGGAGAGCGAGCGCCTCGGGCTTGGTCGTCGCGCCGACTTTGACCTGCGACAGCGTGTCCTCGTCGACCTGATAGCCGCGATCGAAGTCGCCGTCGTAGCCAAGACAGCCGCTGAGCGCCAACGCGGCGCAAACGGCCAATCCCAGCGTTGCGCAACGACGAACCTTGGGCGGGAATTGCATTCGGCCTCTCTCCATGACCAGCCTTTCGGCTTGCCAGACCGAGCGCGGATGCCTAACTCATGGCGCCTTGCCAAGGCAAGACTTTAGTGCGTGAGCCTCAGCTTGCTGGCCACGCGAGGGTTCGACATGATCTTCGCCCGGTGGCGCGCCCGGCGCGCCAGCAGAGCTGTCATCGAGCAGATTCTTGGCGAGATCGTGGCCGCCGCCCGCCGCCCGGCGCTCTATCAGGCGCTTCAAGCGCCCGACCGGATCGATGGCCGATTCGAGCTTCTGACGCTCCACGCCGGGCTGGTCCTACGCCGGCTCAAGGCGCTCGGCGGCCTTGCGGACGCCATCGCCCAGGAACTCGTCAACAGCGTCTTCATTCATTTCGACGATACGCTGCGCGAGATGGGCTTATCGGATATCGCCGTCTCAAAGCGCCTGAAGGCGATGGGGAGCGCCTTCTACGGCCGCAACGCCGCTTACGCCGACGCGCTCGACGAAGGGTCGCCCGCCCGCCTCGCCGCGGCGCTGGCGCGAAACGTGTACGGCGGGGCAGGCCGCGCCGCGCCGAGGGCCGGCGCGCTCGCGTCTTATGTCGCCTCGCTTGACGTCGCGCTGGCTGCGATTCCAATGGAAGAGTTCGCGACCGGCCGATTCCGTTTCCCCTCAGGCTCGATCGCGGCCGGAGGCAGTCATGACTGAAGCCGGGCCGCTCACCCGCCTCGTGCGGGTCGACGCCCTCCCACAGGAGGGGCGGGCCGTGACGATCGAAGCGAGCCCCGCCGAGCGTGAGGCGCTCGCTTCGCTCTATAAGCTTCCCGCCATCGCCGCGTTGACGGCGACCCTGCGCCTCGACCCCGCCGGACGCGGCGGAGCGCGCGTGACCGGCGCGGTCCACGGCGAATTCACCCAGATCTGCGTCGTCTCGCTCGAGCCGTTTCCTGGAACGGTCGACGAGGTCGTCGACATGCGGTTCGCGCCGCAGGCGGAAGATGAATCGGGCCGCCGGGCGGGGCGCGAAACGCTGACGATTTCGCTTGCCGACGAGGACGATCCCGATCCCGTCGTCGACGGCAAGATCGACCTCGGCGCGCTGACAGCGGAGATCTTCGCCCTCGGCCTCGACCCCTACCCGCGCAAGCCGGGAGTGGAGTTCGTCGCGCCGGCGGAAGAGCCGCCTCCCGATTCGCCGTTCGCGGCGCTCGCCGCGAGGCCGGCCAAGCGATAGACGTTCAACGCGCCGGCGAGGCGTCGAGCGCCTTCAAAGCCCGCTCGTATAGCGCCAGGACCGGCGCCGGCAGGCCGAAATCGAGCGCCGCCGCGCGGGCGCGAGGCGACATCTTGCGTTGCGTCTTGACGAGGATGTCGAGCACCTTCTCGTCAGCGTGCTTGGCGGCGAAATTCGCGGCGTAGTAGC
The DNA here is from genome assembly GCA_049584355.1 of Roseiarcus sp. Taxonomy (GTDB): domain Bacteria; phylum Pseudomonadota; class Alphaproteobacteria; order Rhizobiales; family Beijerinckiaceae; genus Roseiarcus. The sequence goes on from JBAUXQ010000482.1 coordinate 6,144, forward strand.
GCAGGAACACCAGGCAAGCGACGTCCTCGAGGGTCTGCGCCTCGGCGTCGGCGCGCAACCGCTCCTTGCGCACGAGGGCGCCGGCGCGGGCGATCGCGGCGGCGTCATAGCCGCAACTCTCCATGATCTCGGCCACCCTCTCGGCGTGGCGCCGCTTGGCCGCGTTGCGCCAGGCGATATAGCCCGCCTTGCCTTCGGGATAGTCGCGGCGGGGCATGAGCCAGCGCTCGATATGCTGCCCGCGCACCGCGATCTGAAGGGCTTCGGAAGCGCCGGGCGCAAAGGCGGCGAGCGCCTCGCTCATCCGCCGGCCGTAGACGAGCTCCGCCGGCTCGCCGGCCTCACGGCTAAGATCGCGCGCGTTGGCGGCGTCGATGGTGCCGAGCGCGCATTGCAGTCGATCGGACATGGGGACAAAGGGCGCCGCGTCGCGATTCCATCTTCGCACGCGCGTCGATTGCGGAAAAGCCCGATCCTGTCGTTCGGCGCAACTTGCGTTTTGACCCATCCACCCCCTCATCGTGAAGAGCGCCGAAGGCGCGGCTCGAAGGATGCTTCAGGCATTGCGCCCCGCTCGGCGCATGCTGGAACGTCCTTCGAGGCCGCTGCGCGACTCCTCAGGAAGAGGCGGGGCAGCCGATTCCCCACCCGCGCCGCCCGACGAAAGGCGCCGGGCGTTGCCTTGCGCGGCGAAGCCGCTATTGTCGCGGCCCACGCCGGGCGCCGCCCGAGCAACGCGCCCGGGGCGGTCGGACCAAGGAATGGCGAGCGATATTCGCATAGCGCTGGACGCGATGGGCGGCGATCATGGGCCGACCGTCGTCGTGCCTGCCGCGGCGGTCGCGCTCGAGCGCCGGCCGGACGTTCAGTTTCTCTTCTACGGTGAGGAGAAGGCGATCGGACGGGTTCTCGAGCGCCACGCGAAGCTTGCGGCCAAGTCGCGCGTTTTTAATACCGATGTCGCAGTCAAGATGAGCGACAAGCCGAGCCAGGCTTTGCGCACCGGGCGGCGCGTGTCGTCGATGTGGCAGACGATCGAAGCGGTGAAGTCGGGCGAGGCCGATTGCGCGGTCTCCGCCGGCAATACCGGCGCCTTGATGGCGATGGCCAAGTTCTGCCTGCATACGATGGCGCCGATCGAGCGGCCGGCGATCGCAGCGATATGGCCGACGCTACGCGGCGAATCGATCGTGCTCGACGTCGGCGCGACCATCGGCGCCGACGCCCAGCATCTCGTCGATCTGGCGGTGATGGGCGCGGCGATGGCGCGAATCGTATTCGACATCGACAGTCCGACCGTCGGTCTGCTCAACGTCGGCGTCGAAGAGATCAAGGGCGTCGAGGAGGTGAGGGCGGCGGGCCGGGTCCTGCGCGAGGCCAAGCTGCCCAACATGCGCTATCATGGCTTCGTCGAAGGCGACGACCTCGGCAAAGGCGCCGTCGACGTTTTCGTCACCGAAGGCTTTACCGGCAACATCGCGCTCAAGACCGCTGAGGGCACCGCGAGGCAGCTCAGCCAATACATCCGCGACGCCATGGGCTCGAGCCTCATGTCGCGCATCGGCGCCCTGTTCGCGCGCCCGGCGCTCGAAGCGTTGCGCGCCAAGATGGGGCCGCGCGCCAGCGGCGGCGTGTTCCTGGGGCTTGACGGCGTCGTCATCAAGGCCCATGGCGGCGCGGACGCCGAGAGCTACGCCGGCGCCGTGGAATTGGGCTATGACATGGTGCGTCAGGAATTGCTCGGCAAGATTCGCGAAATGATCGCCCACGCCAACGGCTTCCGCCCCGCGCCCGCCCATTCGAGGCGCCGCCCGATCCTGACCTAGGAACCCGCCCCGCTCATGAATCTTGCATCCGCTCCGCCTCAAGCCCGCCGCTCGCGCCGTCCGGATCCGGACCTCTCCCGCGGCGCCGCTCCCGCCTCGATCCGCTCCTGCGTGCGCGGCGTGGGCAGCGCGTTGCCGGCGCGCGTCATCCCGAACGAGGAACTGGCGGCCAAGGTCGACACGTCGGACGAGTGGATCGTCCAGCGCACCGGCATCCGCCAGCGCTACGTCGCCGGCCCCGGCGAGACCACGTCGACGCTGGCGGCCAAAGCGGCGGAGGCGGCGCTCGGCGCCGGCGGTCTCAAGCCTGCCGATATCGATCTCATCATCGTCGCGACCTCGACCCCCGACTTGACCTTTCCCGCCGTAGCCACCCAGGTCCAGGCCCATCTCGGCATCGTCGAGGGCGCCGCTTTCGACCTCCAGGCGGTTTGTACCGGCTTCGTCTACGCCGTCGCCACGGCCGACAAGTTCCTGCGTTCCGGCTCGCACAAGCGGGCTTTGGTGATCGGGGCCGAGACTTTCTCGCGCATCCTCGACTGGAGCGACCGCACGACCTGCGTCCTGTTCGGCGACGGGGCGGGGGCGATGGTGCTCGAGGCGCGCGACAGCGACGGCCGGCTCGCCTCGCCCGGAATCATCGCCTCGCGGCTGCGCTCCGACGGCCGGCACCGCTCGAAGCTCTACGTCGACGGCGGGCCTTCGACCACCCAGACGGTCGGGCATCTGCGCATGGAGGGCAAGGAAGTTTTCCGCCACGCCGTCGGGATGGTGACGGACGTGATCCAGGGCTGTTTCGCCGACGCCGGGGTGACGGCGGACGAGATCGACTGGTTCGTGCCGCATCAGGCCAACCGCCGGATCATCGACGCCACCGCCGACAAGCTCGGCATTGCGCGCGAAAAGGTGATCGTCACCGTCGACAAGCACGGCAACACCTCCGCCGCCTCGATCCCGCTCGCCCTCGACGTCGCGGTTAAGGACGGCCGCATCAAGCCCGGCGATCTGGTGATGATCGAAGCGATGGGCGGCGGCTTCACCTGGGGCGCGGCGCTGATCCGCTGGTGACGAGGGCCGTCTAAACTTTCCCAGCTCTGCTGGCGAAGGGGGCGAGGAGCGCCGGATGGGGTGGCCGCTGATCGCCGCCCCTACTCGAACGCGAAAATGCGCTTCCAGTCATTTTTCATGCTGACGACGATCCAGCCGTCCTTGACCGCCTAGGCGTAAAGCTCCGGAGTAAACCGGCCGACTTTGGCGTCGGGCAGGCCCTGCGCGGGTCCGTAGGCGTATTCGCGCGCGCCGTCGTCGTGCAGGACGAGCATCGCCAGCCGGGCGCCGGTCCCCGCCTTGGTATATTCGAGCATCTGCCGGTCGCCGGTCGAATTGCCGAAGGCGAAATAAGGCCTGCGCCCGATCGTGAGGTGAATGCCCTCGGGCTTGCCGGCGTTGTCGTCGTTGAGCAGGAGCTTCGGCTCCTTGATGAGGACAGGCCCCTTCGCGCCATATTGATAACTGACGGCGCCGGCGCTGCCGACCACCTGCTCGGGCGGAACGCCGTAGACGCCCTCCGCATAGACGCGGACGAAATCCTGCCCGCCGCCGGTGACGATGCAGGTGCGGTAGCCGACGCTGCGTAGATATTTGAGCAGCTCGATCTGCGGCGCGTAGGTGAGTTCGGTGTAAGGCCGCTTCCAGCGCGGATCTCGCGCCTCCGCGATCCACTTTGCGACCTCGTCGCGGAACGTGTCGACGTCCACGCCAGTCAGGGTCGCGGCGGCGATCTTGAGCAGCGGCTCAAGGCCGAGCTTCGCGATCGCCTCACGATCGCCGGTCAGCACGGTGCGGAACGGCTCGACATTGGCAAGTTCGGGCTTGGCCTTCACCAGATCCGGCACGCGATCGAAGCAATAGGCGAGCTGGGTATAGATCGGGTGCTCGACCCACAGCGTGCCGTCCTGGTCGAAGGTTGCAATCCGCTCCGCGAGCGGCACGAAGTCGGGGCTTGCGGCGTCGGTCGTCGC
>JBAUXQ010000483.1:0-4433 GCA_049584355.1 Roseiarcus sp.
CGCCCACGGAACCGGAATCCTCGGCGCGGTCACCTATATGGTCCCCCGCCTGCACGAGGGCCTCAAGACGCTGTTCGAGCTCGCCGAGCGCAAAGGCTGGGAGCTCGACTTCCATGTCGACGAAAGCGCCGATCCGGCGGCGCGCTCGCTCAAGATCGTCGCCGACATGGCGATCGAGCGCCGGTTTGCGCGCCGCATTCTGGTCGGCCACTGCTGCTCGCTCGTGCTGCAGGAGGACGACGAGCGGCAAAAGACGATCGACGCCGTCGCCCGCGCGGGGATCAGCGTCGTCTCCTTGCCGATGTGCAACCTCTTCCTCCAGGATCGCCATCCCGGCCGGACGCCGCGCTGGCGCGGAGTCACCGCCCTGCACGAACTCAAGGCGGCCGGCGTCAACGTGATGATCGCCAGCGACAACACCCGCGACCCGTTCTATGCCTTTGGCGATCTCGACATGATGGAAACCTGGCGTGAAGGTGTGCGGATCCTGCACCTCGATTATCCGTTCGCCGATTGGGCGCCGGCGGTCGCGGCCGCGCCGGCCCGGGCGATGGGTTTGGACCTCGGACAATTGCGCCCCGGCGGGCGCGCCGACATGATCCTCACCAGAGCGCGCGACTTTCCCGAGCTTCTCGCCCGTCCGCAATCGGATCGCATCGTGGTCAGAAACGGCCAACCGTCGACCGCTGAGCCTCCCGACTATGCCGAGCTCGACGGCCTCAAGGGCCTCGCGCCATGAGCCGTACGTACGACATCGCGGGCTTGAGGGCGCTCGTCGGTCCGGTCAAGTGGGAGGACAATCCCATTCTGGTCCGGCAGAAAAGCCGCGACTTCTACTGGTATTCGCCGGTGCTGAAGCGCGAGCTCGAGGCAGTGACCGCCGACGTCGTCGTAACGCCTACGAACGAAGCGGAAGTCCGCGCCGTCCTTGCCGCCGCTTACCAGCTCGAGATTCCGGTCACCCCGCGCGGCGCCGGCACCGGCAACTACGGCCAGGCGATGCCGCTCATGGGCGGCCTGCTGCTCAACCTCGCAGAGATGAACAAGATCAAGTCGATTGAGCGGGGCCGCGTCGTCTGCGAGCCCGGCGCGCTGATCATCGACGTCGACAAAGCGGCGGAAGCGTCGGGCCAGGAACTCCGCATGCATCCCTCGACCCGCGGGACCGCTTCGGTCGCCGGCTTCGTCGCCGGCGGTTCGGGCGGCGTGGGCTCGATCAACTGGGGCGGCTTGCGCGATTTTGGCAACGTGCTGCGCCTTCGCCTCATGACGATGGAGCCAGCGCCGCGAGCGCTCGAGCTTACCGGGGAGGATCTGCACAAGGCAGTGCACGCCTATGGCACTAACGGAATCATCACCGAGGTCGAGATGCCGCTGACGGCGCATTACGACTGGGCCGACGTCATTGTCGGCTTCGACTCTTTCGACGCTGCGGCGGCCTATGCGCTCGCGCTCGGCGAGCAGGACGGGATCCTGAAGAAGCTGATGACGGTCGTCGCCGGGCCGACGCCTCACGCCTGCTTCCTGCGCCACCGCGCCCTCATTCCGCCCGGCGCGAGCGTCGTCATTCTGATGATCGCTCCGCACTCGCTCGACGCCTTTGAAGCTTTCACCCGACCCTACAGAGACGCGCGGATCCTGCTCGACTCGAGCCATGCTGCGACCGAGACGCTCGCCGGGCTGCCCCCCAATTACGAACTGACCTGGAACCACACGACGCTTCGCGCCTTACGCGTCGATCCACGCGTCACCTACCTGCAGGTCCGCTATCCGACCGATGGCGGGCTTAAGCTGATCAAGCGCATCCACGACCTTTATGGGGATGAGGTCAGAGGACACCTCGAGCTCATCCGCTTCAACGGCCGGATCGCCTTCGCCGGGCTGCCGCTGGTCGTGTTCACCACCGAAGCGCGGCTCCAGGAGATCATCGCCGAGCACGAAGCGATGGGCGCGATGATCTTCAATCCCCACCGTTACACCCTCGAGGAGGGCGGCATGAAGCAGACCGACGCGATCCAGCTCGCCTTCAAGCGCGAGACCGATCCCCGGGGCTTGCTCAATCCGGGCAAGATGATCGCGTGGGAAAACCCGGAATTCGATTTCGCGGCCGGCAGGAACTTCCTCTTTCCCGGCCTTGAGGCGCGGGCGCGCGCGGCGCAGGGCTGAGCGGAAGTGCGGATTCTCGTGCTCTTCGCCCATCCGGTCGAGACGAGCTTCGGTGCGGCCCTGCATGCGAAGCTGGTCGAGGTCCTGCACGCAAGGGGACACAAGGTCGACGATTGCGATCTCAACGCCGAGGGCTTCGACCCGGTGATGTCGCGGCAGGACCGGATCGATTATCACAATGTTGCGGTCAATCGGGCCCGTGTCGCCCCCTACGTCGACCGGCTTCTCGCCGCCGAGGCGCTCGTGTTCTCGTTCCCGGTCTGGAATATGGGCTTCCCCGCGATCCTCAAGGGATTCGTCGACAAGGTCTTCCTGCCGGGCGTCAGCTTCACCCTGGGCGAAGATGGCTCCTACAATCCGCGCCTTCATAACATCAAGCGACTCGGAGTGGTGTGCACCTATGGCGGCTCGCGGATACTGACCTTCTTCATGGGCGACCCGCCGCGCCGTTTCCTGACCCGCTCCATGCGCCAGATCTGTGCGCCAGGCGCGCGGTGCGACTATCTCGCCCACTACGACATGAATCACACCAGGCCCGAGCGGCGCGCGGCGTTCCTCAAGAAGGTCGAGGCGAAGTTCTCGACCTGGTGAGCGGCGATGGCGCTGCGGGGTCACTCCGTCCCGGAGGGTTCCTCGCCTTCGATGGCCCGGCGATGCTTCATGAGTTCGGCCGCGGCGAAATCCATGAACGCGCGCACCCGCGCCGCCCGGCGAAGATCGGCGTGGGTCAGCGTCCAAAGTCCGGCGTCGAGTTCCGGCAGCGGGTAGCCGACCCGGACCAAGTCCGGGCTTCGATCGCCAAGGAAACACGGCAGCAACGCCGCGCCAACCCCTTGAAGCGCCAGCTCGAGCATGCAGTGGGCCGAATTCGCCTTGGCGGCGATTCGCCCCGGATCGACATTGGCTTCGATCCACCGCCGGCCGGACGCCGGCGCGAGCGTGTCGCCATAACCGATGAACGGGAACGGTTCGGTCGTGTCGGCCGCGGCCTCCGCCGCCGTGTCGCGCCGGCGGTAGACGCACCATCGCGCGGTGCAGATTCGCCTGCCGACCAGGGTTTCCGGCGGATCGTTGGTCAGCCTGACGGCGACGTCGACGCCGCGCCGGGAGAGGTCGAGCGCCTGGTTCGACAGGATCAATTCGACGATCACGCCCGGATTTGAGGCCTGAAACTGGGCGACGATCGCGGGCATGAAGTGCAGGCCGACGCCGATCGGAACGGTGACGGAAAGTTCACCCGTCGGTTTGACGTCGCGCCCCGCGATCCGGCGCTCGAATTCGATGATCGAAGCGGCCATCGTCGCCGCCAGCGCGATCATGTCTTCGCCGGCGGCGGTCGGCTCGTATCCGGCGCGGGAACGGTCGAAGAGGCGGGCGCCGACCGCGGCCTCAAGCGCCGTCAGCCGCCGATAGACCGTCGATTGATTGACGCCCAGACGTTCGGCGGCCCCGGCCAGCGACCGCGCGTCGGCGATCGACTTGACCAGGCGAAATTCGTCCCAGCTCAAATCCGAGTTCATGCCGCCTTCGACCGGTCGCCGCTCATCCCCGCCGACGCCATGCAGCGCGGCAATTTCGCCAATGTCCGCCCAAGCTTACCCATACATATTACAACTCCAAAAGCACAAGGTTGGTCCGATCCCGCTGCCCCTTAGCCGGTCCTGGGCGCGGCCGCCCGCCGGAGCCGATCGTTGATCGCCGCCCCAAGCCCATAGTCCGGGATCGGGGCGACTGCGATCCGCGCCGCGCCGCCGGCGTCGAGCGCCCGCAAATAGGAGAACAGATGCGATGCAGCCTCGATGAGGTCTCCGGCTGGCGAGAGATCGAGCCGCGCGCCTGCCGCGCTCTCCTTGAGCAAGCCGGCGAAATCGAGCGCGGCCTCATCCGCGCGGGCGTCGGCGGCGCCCAATCTAAGATCGGCGTTGGGCGCGTAGTGCGACGCCAGTTGCCCGGGCGCGTTCGGCGCCGTTGGCGACCCGCCGGCCGACTCGATCGGCGAACCGAGCGCGGATTCGATCGCCTCCCGGGTGATCGCTCCCGGACGCAGTAATGCAATCCGGCCGGCGACAATTTCGACGATCGTCGATTCGAGGCCAAAGCGGCACGGGCCTCCGTCAAGGATCCAGTCGACCCTGCCGTCGAGATCGGCGACGACGTGGGCGGCGGTCGTCGCGCTGACCCGGCCCGATCGATTGGCGGAGGGGGCGGCGAGCGGCGCGCCCGCAGCTTCGATCAGCGCGCGGGCGGTTTCATGCGCCGGCGAGCGC
>JBAUXQ010000484.1:0-2622 GCA_049584355.1 Roseiarcus sp.
GGCGCTGCTCGAGGCCAAGGACCTCAAGTCGCGGGCGGAGATGCTGGTCGCGATCACGACCATCGAGCTCGCCCGCGGCCAGGACGCGGCGACCCAGATTCACTAGTCCGCGCCGGCCGGCGCACGCTCGCGGGCGGGTCCTCGAAGCCGACGGCGCGCTCGACGATGTAGAGCGGCCGGCGCTTCACTTCCGCATGAATGCGCCCGACATAGAGCCCGATGACGCCGGTCATCAGCATGTTCGCGCCGCCGAGACCGGCGACGACGACGATGGTCGAGCTCCAGCCGCGCGCAAGGCTCGGGTCGCCGGACGCCCACCGTCCGATTACGACGAGCCCGTAGCCGAGCGCGAGCGCGGAAACCACCGCGCCGCCCCATAGAGCCAGGCGAAGCGGCGCGTCGGAGAACGAGACGAGGCCATTCGCCGCGAGGCCGATCATCCGGCGCAGCGAATATTTGCTCATTCCTGCGGCGCGCGGCAGGCGGTCGAAGGTCACGGCACCCTGCCGGAACCCGATCCAGGCGAACATGCCGCGCACGAACCGGTCGCGCTCGGGCATGGCGAGGAAGCAATCGAGCGCCTTGCGGTCGATCAAGCGGAAGTCGCCGGCGTTGCGGGGAATCGGCGCTTCGGAGAGCGCGCCGGTGAGGCGATAGAAGAGGTCGGCGGTCACAAGCTTGAAGCGGCTTTCGCCGCGGCGCGACGCGCGCTCGGCGCAAACGACGTCATAGCCCTCCTTCCATCGGGCGATCAGCGCATGGACGACTTCGGGCGGATCCTGCAGATCGGCGTCCATGACGACGACCGCGCGCCCCGCGGCATGGTCGAGGCCGGCGGTGATCGCGATCTGATGGCCGAAATTGCGCGATAGCTTGACGAGCCGGTAGCGCCGGTCGGCCCGCGCCTTGCCCTCGATCACGATCGCGCTCGTATCCTCCGACCCGTCGTCGACGACGATCACTTCGCCCGGCGCGTCGAGCGAATCGAGCAGGGCGTCGAGCCGCCTGAGCAGAATCGGAATGACGGCCTCTTCGTTGTAGATCGGCACGACGAGGGAATAGGTCGGCGGCGCTGGCGCGGAATTCCGGTGCATGACCGCCCGACTGTTCGGCAAATGCCTCAACAAAGACTTGCCCGGAGCCGCATGCCGCAGCGCTACTCAGCGCGCGAGGGTTCTGCTAAAGTCGCTAAATGGTTAATCGGCGTTCGCCCGGAGTTCGTCATGGAATATGAAAACATGCCGCAGTCCTCGAACATCGAGGATCGTCGCGGCCAGGGCGGAGGCGGCGGGGCGATGGGCGCCGGCGGGCTCGGCATCGGCGCGATCATCGTCATTTTCGCCATCAGCTATTTCACCGGCATCTCGCCCCAGGTGCTGATGAGCGGCGCCGAAATGGTCGGCGTCGGCACGCAGAACCAGGCGCCGGCGCAATCCGCCCCCGTCGATCCGAATGACCCGACGCGGGTATTTCTCGCCAAGGTCGTAGGCGGGACTGAGGGAGTCTGGAAGGAAGTGCTGCCGGCGCAGACCGGCGTCCAATACCAGCCCGCGACGCTGGTCATCTACGACGGCGCCACTCGGTCGGGATGCGGCGGCGCCCGGTCGGCGATGGGGCCGTTCTACTGCCCGATCGACAAGAAGGTCTATCTCGACACCTCCTTCTTTCGCGACATGAAGACCAAATACGGCGGCGGCGGCGACTTCGCCTACGCCTATGTGGTCGCCCACGAGATCGGCCATCACGTCCAGGACCTGCTTGGCATCCTCGACAAGGTCGACGACATGAAGCAGCAGGTGAGCCAGACCCAGGCCAACGCGCTTTCGGTCAGGATCGAGCTGCAGGCCGACTGCCTCGCCGGGGTTTGGGCCAACCATGCCAACGAGAAGTGGCAAATCCTCCAGCCTGGCGACATCGAGAAGGCGATGGCGACCGCGTCGGCGATCGGCGACGACCGGTTGCAGACCGCCGCGCGCGGCTACGCGGTGCCCGACAGCTTCACCCACGGCTCCTCCATCATGCGCCAGCAATGGCTGACCGCGGGCTTGAAGAGCGGCGACATCAAGTCCTGCAACACGTTCTCCAATTGACCGGGGCAAGTCCGCGCCGGGCGCTTTAAGGCGACGGGCAGGCGCTTTTGGCCGCCGCATCCGCTTCCTCTGTCGTCGAGCTTCATACGATCGTTTCGCGGCATGGCCTTGACGCGGCGATGATCCGTGGCTATGTGCTTTGTTCATGATTTGTTCCGACTGCGCCATTATGGTCCATCGCCATGAACCCGAGCCTCGCCCGATCCTCCACCCCTGACCCGCGTCACCGCCCGGAGGCGATCGCCGAACGCATCCTGCCTGCCGAGCTTCGGCGGGGGCGCGGCGCGGCGACCAACGCATCCGGCCGCTTCGAGCTCGAGCGGCGCGAGGCGTTCGACGACGGCTTGACGCAGGACGAAGCGCCGGAGTCGCTTCGGACCGAGGTGACCTGGGAGAAGCCCAAGGCGATCATCGCCCGCAACGATTCCCCCGACATCCCGTTCGACCGCTCGATCAACCCGTACCGCGGCTGCGAGCACGGCTGCTTCTATTGCTACGCGAGGCCCACCCACGCCTACATGGGGCTCTCGGC
>JBAUXQ010000485.1:0-3355 GCA_049584355.1 Roseiarcus sp.
CTATAATGTCGGGTCGGAGTTCGGCATCACCGGAGCGACCTGGGGCGTCGAATGGTGCGTCGTCGGCCTCGACCCGAACTTCGCTTATGCGCCCGCCTGCAGCAGCATTCGTCCGATCATCGAGCGCGAGATCGGCGAGTACAAATGGCTCAGCGAATATGGCCTGAAGGCGCCGAACTAGACTGACGCGGGCCGGCAGCGGGGTGCGCGATGTCGCGGCGAGCGGTTAAAGTCATCAGTTTCGTCCTTGCCCTGATCGGCGCGCCGATCGCGGCCATCGCCCAGGCCGCCGCTCCCCCGGTCGCGAGCACGCCGTTCGACTATTACGTGATGACCCTGTCCTGGGCCCCGGGCTTCTGCGACCTCGGCGGTCAGGACACGTCGTCGCCTGAGTGCGCGGCCGGATCGGGTGACGGCTTTGTCGTCCACGGCTTATGGCCAGACAACGATTACCGCCCGAACCCCGAAGCCTGCCAGGGCCAGGACGCCTCGCCCGCCGATCTGGCCGACGAACATGGCCTCTACCCAAATGATAGCCTCGCGGCCTACGAATACCGCAAGCACGGAACCTGCACGGGCTTGAGCGCGCATGACTATTTCGCCACCGTGCGCAACGTGCGCCAACGGCTGGCCATCCCCGCTATTCTGCAAGCCCCGCACCAGCCATTGCATCTTTCCCCCGGCGACATCGAGCAGGCCTTCATGGCGGCGAACGCCAATTTGCGTCCCGACAACATGGCGGTGACCTGCAGCAATGGCGAACTGATCGACGTCCGCTTCTGCATCGCGAAGGATCTCTCGTCCTACGCAATCTGCCGCAAGGTCGCCCGCCACAGCTGCCAGCGCGGCTCGATCGCGGTCGCGCCGGTGCGCTGACAGGCGAGGCGCCGCTTCGGGCCGGGATTGGACCGGGTTTCTCGATCGTGAACTACCGCCACGCCTTTCATGCCGGCAGTTTCTCCGACGTCTTGAAGCACGCCGTGCTGGCGCGCATCCTCGTGCATCTCAAGCGCAAGGAGGCGCCCTTTCGCTTCATCGACACCCACGCCGGGGCGGGCCGATATGATCTATCGGGCGACGAGGCGAGGCGCTCGCCGGAATGGCGCGAGGGGATCGCGCGTGTCCTGACGGCGCGCCCGCCGGCGCCCGTCGGGGAGCTCTTGCGCCCCTATCTTCAAGCCGTCGGTCCACACGACGCCGAAGGCCGGCCGGTCGCCTATCCGGGGTCGCCGGCGATCGCCCAGACCCTCATGCGGGCGCAGGACCGTCTCGCGCTCTGCGAAGCGAACCTGGACGAACGCGAGGCGTTGATCGCCGCGCTGGGGCGCGACAGGCGGCTCAGCATCGTCGGTACGGACGGCTATGTCGCGCTCAACGCCTACCTGCCGCCCAAGGAGCGGCGCGGCGTCATCCTGATCGACCCGCCGTTCGAGGCGCCCGGCGAAGCCGGCGGCGTCGTGCACGCTCTCGAGCGGGCGCTGCGCAAATGGCCGACCGGGGCTTACGTCGCCTGGCGTCCGATTCGCGACGCTCGAGACGACGCCCGTTTTCTCAATGCGGTCGCCGCGCTCGGCGCGCCGAATATCTTGCGACTCGAACTTGACATTGGCCCTGGGCCGATCCGCGCGCATGGCCAAGAGCCGCTCACGCGCGCAGGGCTTCTCGTGGTCAATCCGCCGCACCCGCTCGTCGGCGAAGCGCGGACGCTGCTGCCGTGGCTGGCGCAAACGCTTGGTCGCGGCGAAGGCGGAAAGCAACTTTGCGATTGGGTGATGGAGCCGAAGTGAATGCGCCGCGTCCGCGGCCTTGCCCGCGCCGCCTCATTCGGTTTATGTGCGAACGATTGCATGGATCGTGAGTGGACGCGGATCGGAAGCGCCCACGGTCGCGAAGGACCGACTGATCCCGGGGACATCGATGGCGTTGCCGCACGTTCTCAAAGACAACCTGCGACTGCCCGTCGTCGGCGCGCCGTTGTTCATCATCTCGCATCCGGCGCTGGTGATCGCCCAATGCAAGGCCGGAATCATCGGCGCTTTTCCCGCCCTCAACGCCCGCCCCATTTCCCAGCTCGACGAATGGCTGCACGAAATCACTGAGGCGCTGGCCGCGCATGATCGCGCCCATCCGGAAAGCCCCTCCGCCCCATTCGCGGTCAACCAGATCGTCCACAAGTCCAACGCGCGGCTCGAAGAGGATATGGCGCTGACGGTCAAGTGGAAGGCGCCGATCGTTATCACGTCGCTTGGCGCCCGCGAGGACGTCAATGCGGCCGTGCACGGCTATGGCGGGCTGACGCTGCACGACATCATCAACAACCGCTTCGCCCACAAGGCGATCGAAAAGGGCGCCGACGGGTTGATCGCGGTCGCCGCCGGCGCCGGCGGCCATGCCGGCTCGACCTCGCCGTTCGCCCTCGTCCAGGACATCCGCGCCTGGTTCGAGGGACCCCTGCTGCTCTCCGGCGCGATCGCCACCGGGCGGGCTGTTCTCGCAGCCCAGGTGATGGGCGCCGATCTCGCCTATATCGGCACGGCTTTTGTCGCCACGCCCGAAGCGCGCGCGATCGAGGAGTATAAGCAGGCGATCGTCAGCGGCGACGCCTCCGACATCATCGGGTCGACCTACTTCACCGGCATATTCGGCAACTATCTGAGGCCCTCGATCGTCAAGTCCGGGCTCGACCCGGACGCTCTGCCGCAGGGGGAGGCCAAGGCGATGAATTTCACTTCCCGAGGCTCGTCTGAAGTCAAGGAAGCCAAGGCGTGGCGCGACATCTGGGGAAGCGGCCAAGGCATCGGCGCCGTCAAATCCGTGCAACCGGTCGCCGATCTCGTCGCGCGGCTCGCGCGCGAATACGCCGAGGCGAAAAAGCGCGTCTGCGCTTGAAACGCGTGTGCGGACAGGCGCGAGGCGCGCGTCAAGATAACATCGCGATTCTCCCCGCTCTTCTTTTTTTTCATCGCTCGTCGCCGCCTTCGCTCTAGCGGCCCGTCTCGTTTGGGAGCAAGGGTGACTCGTTGTCGCCGCAGTCGGCGGATATGTCTTATCGTGTGTGAGTCGTTCAGCGTGTCTTAGCGTCCACCCCTCACAGAGAGACGCCCCGCACCCATGGCGACGATCGAACAATTCGCGCAGCGCCAGACGCAGCCGCAAGAGCGCTCCTATCGCACGCCGCCGCACAACCTCGAGGCCGAACAGGCGCTGCTCGGCGCGATCCTGATCAACAATGACGCGTTCGACCGCGTCTCGGACTTCCTCAGAAGCGAGCATTTCGTCGAGGAAATTCATCGCCGCATCTTCGAGGTCGCGGGATCGTTGATCCGGGCCGGCAAGCTCGCGACGCCGGTGACGC
>JBAUXQ010000486.1:0-5165 GCA_049584355.1 Roseiarcus sp.
GCACGATCTACAACACCCTCAACGAGTTTGCGCGCTGCGGGCTTTTGCGCGAGATCGCGATCTACGACGCCAAGCTCTGGTACGACACCAAGACCGGGCCGCATTACCACTTCTATCGCGAGGACACGGAGGAGCTCTCCGACATTCCCGAGGAATGGGTCCCGGATTTCAAGATCCCCGCTCCCGACGGCACGCTGATCAAGGCGATCGACGTGATCGTGCGGCTGAAGAAGGTGTGACGCGAAGCGCGATCGCACGATCTCGCGTCCGCCGTCCCCGCCGCTGTGTGGGAGGCCCGGCTGTTGCGACCGCAGACCACCTGTTCTTCATTCGGCTCGGCAACGGAACAGTCACTGATTGTTTGCACGTCGTCTTCTTTGAATTTTTGGATTCAAGTGTCGCGCTCGAGTCATGATCGTCATCGGCGCGGACGTGGTCGAAAGCTACTTCGCGGACCACGCCGGCCATAAAGGGACTAAATCGGCACGATCGCAGTACGAGGCCTGGCGAGAAATTGTCGCGCGCGCCGAATGGCGTACTCCGGAGGAGGTCAAAACGTCCTATCCGAAGGCGAGCATTCTGAAGGCTGGTCGGGTGGTGTTCAACGTCAAGGGCAACGACTATCGATTGATCGCCCGAGTGCAATACCAGGCGGGCGTCTTGGCGATCAGGTTCTTTGGGACGCATGCCGAATATGACAAGATAGATGCGGAAACAATCTAGATGGACGCAACATTGATCTTGATCGACAACGATGGGGAGCTCGTACGCGCTCGCGCACTTGTTGACCGGCTTTGGAACTCGAATGATGCACGGGATATCGCCCGAGTAGAGGCGCAAGCGCGGCTCATTGCCGCCTATGAGGAGCGCAATTGGCCCCGCAGGGCGCCGAGCGTCGCGGAATTGATCCGGCACTTGATGGATGAGCACGGCCTAACCCGCGCGGAGATGGCGTCGATCCTTGGAACTCCAAGCCGCGTCAGCGAGGTTCTACGCGGCAAGAAGGGGTTGAGCATAGCAATGATCCAAAGGTTGCGCGCGCGCTTCCGCGTACCGGTCGATCTCTTGCTCCCACCCGCAAAGAAAGCGCCGCCCCGTCGCGCTGTCAAACGAGCGGCGGCCTGACTCTCTTTGAGGCGTTGCAGCCCAAGCGCGGCTCAAGCCGCCGCCATATCGAGCGCGGCGATGGCGTCGGCGATCGCGAGCGTCCGGCGGGCCATGTCGGCGTGCAGGAGCTCGACCATCCGGCCGTTGAGCTGGATCACGCCTTTTCCCGCGTTCTCGGGCAGCGCGAACGCGTCGATGATGGCGCGGGCGCTTTCGACCTCCGCGGGAGCAGGCGCGAACACCTCGTTGCAGGTCTCGATCTGACTCGGGTGGATGAGGGTCTTGCCGTCGAGCCCCATGTCGCGCCCTTGCAGGCATTCGAGGCGGAAGCCGTCGAGATCCCTGATGTCGTTGAAGACGCCGTCGAGGATTTCCACGCCGTGGGCGCGCGCCGCGACAGCGCAGCTTGCGAGCCATGCGGTCATCGTCGGGCGGCCGGGGGTCAGCCGCGCTCGCGTCTCCCTGGCGAGATCGTTGAGCCCCATCACCATGACTGTGAAGCGCGAGGCCGAGTCGGCCGCGACAGAGGCGATGGAGCCGGCGTTAAGAACGGCGTTCGGCGTCTCCATCATCGCCCAGATCCGGGTTCGCTCGGGCGCGCCGGCTTCGCGCAACGCCCGCGCGGCGGCCATGATCGCGCCGGGACCGTCGACCTTGGGCAGAAGGATCGCGTCCGGCCCGGCGGCGGAGGCTGCGGCGAGATCCTCGTCGCCCCACGGCGTATGCGGCCCATTGACGCGGATGACGACCTCGCGGCCGCCGAAGCCGCCCTTGCGCACCGCCTCGGCCACTTGTCCGCGCGCTGCGATCTTCTGGTCGGGGGCGACCGAATCCTCGAGATCGAGAATAAGCGCATCGGCGGACAAGCTCGCGGCCTTGGCCAGGGCCTTGGCGTTGGAGCCGGGCATGTAGAGGACGCTTCTGCGCGGGCGAGCGAGCATGTGATCTCCTGATCTTTCGCCCGGAATTTAAAGGCAAGCCTGCTGCGGCGCCAGAGGGATGTTCGCCAAAGCAGCATTGTATTTAAGGCGGCAGGCTGCGGCCGTGGCGCTGAATCGCTACCCGGTCAGCGCTTCAGCCAGCGCGCCATCCGACGGGTCGCGTCGGCGATCTGGTCGGGATCGCGGGCGAAGCACAGGCGCAGGTGGCTTTCGCCGCCGGGGCCGAAGGCGTCGCCAGGCGCCGCGCCGACGCCCGCTTCGTCGATGAGACTCAGCGCCAGCGCGCGCGAGTCGGCGAAGCCGTCGACCGCGCAGAAGAGGTAGAACGCCGCCTCAGGCTCGGAGAAGCGCACCCGTCCCGTCGCCTTGAGCCCCTCGCATAGGATATCGCGCGAGCGGCGGCAGCGGTCGATCTGCCGGGCGAGAAACTCTTCGCCTTGGTCGAGCGCGGCGGTCGCGGCGCGCTGGGTGAAGACAGGGACGCCCGAGGTTGTGAACTGGATCAGGTTCTCGATCACCTCGCCGAGCGCGGGCGGGGCCTCGAGCCAGCCAACGCGGAAGCCGGTCATCGCCCAGTTCTTGGACAGCGTCTGGACGAACAGGATCTTGTCGTCGGGCGCCATCACGTCGTGGAACGAGGGCGCGCGGGCGCCGTCATATGTGAGGCGGCCGTAAATCTCGTCGGCGATGATCCATAAGCCATGCCGGCGCGCGATCGCCAGCGTCGCCGCGATCTCTTCTCGCGTCGCGACGAAGCCGGTCGGGTTGGCGGGAGTGTTGAAAAAAATGAGCCGGGTCGCGGGCGTCACCGCGCTCGCAAGCTTGTCCGGATCGAGGCTCCAGCGGCTCGTCCGGTCGAGGCGGACCGGCACGGCGCGGGCGCCGGAAATTTCGAGCGCGCCGACGAAATTGGGCCACGCCGGCGAGGGGATCAGCGCCTCGTCGCCTGGGCCGACAATGAGCCGGGTCGCGATCTCGATTGCGTGCATGCCGCCGATGGTGACGAAGAAATTCTCGGGCGAGAAAGCCCCGCCCCCGGGCGCGGCGCCGTAGACGCGGGTCATATAGCCGGCGATCGCCGCGCGCAGCTCGGGCACGCCGCGCTGGTAGGTGTAGAAGGTCTCGCCGCGGTCGAGCGACGCCTTGGCCGCCTCGCAAATGAACGGAGGCGTCGGCAGATCGCCCTCGCCGACCCATAGCGGAATCAGCCCCTGCCGGCCGCGGCCGTAATTGAACACTTCGAGAATGCCGCTGGTGGCGACTCCGCGCATCGAAGGCCGGATCTGATCGAGCCAATCGGGGCTCAAGGGCGACAACGCGTCGTTCATTCGCGCGTCATGGACGAGCGCCGAAGCGTGCGCAAGGCCTTCGCCCGGACGCGGGCGATAATCCGCGACCTCAGGCCCGGGCCTCGCCGAGCGCGAGATCGTCGAGAATGGGGCAGTCCGGGCGATCGTCGCCGTGGCAGGCGGCGACGAGTTCGCCCAGCGTGTTCGCCATCGCCTGCATGTCGGCGACGCGCGCCTCAAGGTCGCCGATATGCGCTTCGGCGATCCGTTTGACCTCGCGGCTCGGACGGGAGCGGTCGCGCCACAGGGCGAGGAGAGCCTCGATTTCCGCAATCGAAAAGCCGAGCCGGCGCGCCCGCCGGATGAACCTGAGCTCGTGGACGTCGCGCTCGCCATAGTCGCGATAGGCGTTCTCCCGGCGCCCGGCCGGACGTAGGAGGCCGATCGCCTCATAATGGCGGATCATCTTGGCGTTGACGCCGCTCGCCGCCGCCGCCGCGCCGATCTTCATGTCGACAATTCTCTTGACCTTCCCATGATTGGAAGGTTTATGCCTCCCCTCCATGGAACGCAAGCATCATTTGCCGACGGGCCGGGTCAACGCCTTAAGCGTGCTCGCCAAGGACCCCGTCTGCGGCATGTCGGTCGATCCGGCGACGGCCCGGCACAAGGTCGAGCATGGCGGGTCGACCTACCATTTCTGCTCCGCCGGCTGCCGCGACAAGTTTGTCGCCGAGCCGTCCCGATTCCTAACGGCCTCAACCAGGACGCCGCCGCCGACTCCCGCGCCCTCGGGCGCGATCTACACCTGCCCGATGCATCCGCAAGTCCGGCAAGCCGGTCCGGGAAATTGTCCGATCTGCGGCATGACCCTTGTGCCGGAAACGGTCACGGCCGACTCAGGCCCCAACCCCGAACTGATCGACATGACGCGGCGCTTCTGGATCGGATTGGCTCTCGCGGTCCCGGTTGTCGCGCTCGCAATGGGCGGGCATCTCACCAATCTGCATATGTTGCTTTCGCCCGTCGTTTTGAACTGGATCGAGCTCGTTCTGGCGACGCCGGTCGTGCTGTGGGCCGGTTGGCCGTTTTTCGAGCGGGCATGGGCGTCGATCAAGAACCGCAGTCTCAATATGTTCACGCTGATCGCCATGGGCGCGGGCGTCTCCTGGGCCTATAGCGTGGTCGCAACGGTCGCGCCCGGCCTGTTCCCACCGGACTTCCGGGGAATGGACGGCGCGGTCGCCATCTATTTCGAAGTGGCGGCGGCGATTATCGTCCTCGTGCTGCTTGGCCAGGTGCTCGAACTTCGCGCCCGCGAACAGACCGGGGGCGCAATCCGGGCCCTGCTCGACCTTGCGCCGAAGACCGCGCGACGCCTCCGCGCCGACGGCGCCGACGAGGAGGTCGGCCTCGAAGCGGTCGGGGTCGGCGATCATCTGCGCGTCCGGCCCGGCGAAAAGATCCCGGTCGACGGCGAGCTGATCGAAGGCCGCAGCACGGTCGATGAATCCATGGTCACCGGCGAGTCGATGCCGGTTGTGAAAGCCGCCGGCGCGAAGGTGTTCGGCGGCACGATGAACGGCGCCGGAAGCTTCGTCATGCGCGCCGACAAGGTCGGCCGCGACACGATGCTGGCGCAAATCGTGCAGATGGTCGCGCAGGCGCAGCGCAGCCGCGCGCCGATCCAGCGCCTCGCCGATCAGGTGTCCGGCTGGTTTGTGCCGCTGGTGATCGCGATAGCGGTTCTTGCCTTCGTCGCCTGGTCGATTTGGGGACCGGAGCCGCGCTTCGCCTACGCGCTGGTGGCGGCCGTGTCGGTGCTGAT
>JBAUXQ010000487.1:0-1928 GCA_049584355.1 Roseiarcus sp.
CGGCCCTTCCCGACCAGCGTCGTCCTGCCGGACGGCCTCCCGATCGCGGGCGAAATCCTCTTGAGCCACCTGCGCAGCATCGACGCCCTGGCCCGGTCGATCCGTCCCGTCGGCGCCGCCGTTCCGCGCGAGACCGCCAAACTCGTTCGCGCCAAACTGGCCGCGCTGATCGCGATTTGACGCCGCGAATCCGAGGACGGCCGCATGCTCGCCGCCCTTGCGCGCGAGTATCGAGCCGAAAGTGAACCCCTTTCCACTTGGGCCGACGATATCGCGCTTTGACGCCGTCAGCCGGCGGCGCCGTCCCGACGATCGAACGCCGCAAGCGCGGCCAGAATCAGCGCGGGAGCGGACAGGACCCAAGCGCCGAACCGCGGCGTCGCCGCTCCCGCGAAAATTGCGCCGGCGATAAACCCCGCCCAGACGCGCGCCAGAATCAGCGCGCGGCGCATATGGGTGTCCCAAGGCCCCTGCGAATCCGTAAGCGCCGCCCGCCTCACCGCCTGCGCGAGATGCGACCCGACGCGGCTCAGCGTTCCAGTGACGAAGGTGAGGCTCACTGCTTGCGCGCCGACACGGGAGAGCGCGCTGTTGAAGACGCCCATTGCGAAACTGACGATCGCGATGCCGAAGCCGGTCGATAGGAGGCGAAGCTGCGTCAGGCCGATGATCGCCGCGAGCGTCGCCGCTACGAAGGTGAAGACAAGGCGGCGCGCGCGGCGCCCGCGGGGTCCCACGAACAATGCGCCTGCAAACGCGCCAACGAAGAAGAACAGGATCGCCAACGCCGACGCCGACGCCGGGCCAAACTCGCCCTCGGCGGCCTGGTAGCCGGTCTGGGTCGTATTGCCGCTCATGAACGAGACAAAGACACCATAGGCGATGATGCCGTAAGCGTCGACGAAGCCCGCGATCGTGGCGAGAAGCGCGGCCAGCCGCGCCTCGTTTCGGACGGCGGCGCGCAGCGAGCGTGCGCTATCGCCGGCGAATTGGGATTTGGCGGCGGAGGCGCTGGTAGCCGGGGCGGGTTGCAAGGTTTCGTTGGCCATCGTCGCCCTTCGAACACTGCGCAGCCCTGGCGGGCCCGCGCCGATCGCCGAGATACTAGAGCAGTCTGCTTTTAGGTAGAGGCACGCCAGTGGATGGGCGCTCCCCTCCCCCCTTGTGGGCTATCGGATTCACACATCTCGGCCGGCGGGGCGCTTCCCTTCCCCAGCTTTGCTGGGGAAGGTGGCCCGGAGGGCCGGATGGGGTGTGGCCCGCCGCCGCGACCCAGGCTGCATTGCAAAATCGTCAGTGTAGACTTAGACCGATGCGGCGCTGCTTTCCGCACCCCATCCGGCCCTTCGGGCCACCTTCCCCGCTTCGCGGAGAAGGGCCAAACTCGCGGACCGCCGCTCCAGAGACGCGGCGGCCGGCGTTGGCCTATAGTCGCCCTCACCCTTGCCCGCCGAGGATCCTCTCGGCGCCAGTCGTCGCGAATATCGTGCCAGAGAACTCCGGAAATCAGTCGGCCGACGCTGCGGAGGCGCCAACCGCCAGCCAACGCCCGCAGCTCATCTATGACGGGGATTGCGGGTTCTGCTTCTACTGGGCCCGCTACTGGGAGAAGCTGACCGGCGATAAGGTCGAATACCGGCCCTATCAAGAAGTCGCGGCGCAGTATCCCGCGATCCCTGAAGCCGATTTCAGGCGGGCGGTGCAATATGTCGCCCCCGATGGGCATCGCGCCAGCGCCGCCGAGGCCAGTTTCCTGACCCTCAGCCACGCGCCCGGCAAGGGATTCTGGCTCGCTCTCTACCGCCATCTGCCCGGTTTCGCTTCCCTCTCCGAGCGAGCTTACGCGTTCATCGCCGCGCATCGTCCCGCCTTCAATCGCGCGAGCCTGATGCTCTGGGGCAGGAACCACGAGCCGCCGCGCTATGAGC
>JBAUXQ010000488.1:0-1746 GCA_049584355.1 Roseiarcus sp.
CGAAGCCTGTCGAGGTCAAGGAATATGTCGACAACAACCAGTCCTACGCCGATCTTGCGGCCGGACGCATCGACGCCTCGGTCAATTCGTTTCCCAACCTCGCCTACGTCGCCCAGCAGCGGCCCGATACGTTCGCGGTCGTGACGCCGCCGTTCGGACAGCCGACCTATTTTTCCTGGGTCGGCCGGCTGGACGACCAGACGCTGATCGACGCCATCAACGCCGCCATCCTCAAGGTCGAGGCCGACGGGACGATGGCGAAAATCCAGAAGACCTGGTTCGGACAGACGATGGACCTGCCCAAAACCGTCCCCGAGCCGACGATCTGACCGCCGACGGTGTGTAGGGCGGGGTCGACGACCCCGCTGGCCGGGTCAGCGACCCGGCCCTACAGGGCGGCCGATGAAGCCTGAGGTCATCCTCCATTCGTTCGGCTATCTGACGCAGGCCGCGGCGACGACGGTTGCCGTTTCGTTCGCCGGCATTGTCTTCGGATTCATGATCGGCGCGGCCGTCTGCGCCGCCCGCGTTTCCCGCCGTGTTTGGCTCAAGCGCCTGGGGGCAGCCTATGTCAGCGTCTTTCGCGGCGTTCCGCTGCTCGTGCAACTCTTGTTCATCTATTACTTTCTCGCCAAATACGGGCTTGACGTGCCGGCCATCGTGGCCGCGGTCGGCGGGCTGGCGCTCTCTTCGGCCGCTTTCCAGGCGGAAATCCTGCGCGGCGCGCTCAACGCCGTTCCGCGCGGCCAAGGCGAGGCGGCGACCGCGCTCGGCTTCGGCCCCCTCGATATCTGGCGGCGAATCCTTCTGCCGCAGGCATTGAAGATTTCGGTCCCGCCGCTCATCAATGAATTCATCCTCTTGCTCAAGGCGTCGTCGCTGGTCTCGGTGGTTGGCATCGCCGAACTGACCCGCGTCAGCATGAACATCGCCTCCCAGACCTATCGGCCGTTCGAGGCCTATGTCGGAGGGGGCCTGTTCTATCTGGCGATCAACCTGTGTTTCGCGGCGCTGGGCGGGCTCGCCGAGCGGCGCCTGGCGGCGGGAAGCGGGCAATGAACCCGGACCTGCTTTGGCGCTATGCGCCCTCGCTGATCAGCGGCTTTGGCGTCACCATCCTGTGCTGGGGCGCGGGCGGCGCCCTCGGCCTCCTCATCGGGTTCGCGATCACGCTCATGAACCGGCTCGGAATCCCGCCGCTGCGCTGGGCGCTGAGGGCGTTCATCGAGGTCTTCCGCGGCACGCCCTTCCTGATGCAGCTCTTCCTCATCTACGCCGGCGGTCCATCGATCGGCCTCAGGCTCGGCGCGACGACCGCCGGCATTGTTGGTCTGGGCCTCTACTCGTCGGCCTATTTCGCCGAGATCTTTCGCGCCGGCTTCGCCTCCGTGCCGGCCGGGCAGATCGAGGCGGCGACAAGCGTCGGCATGGCGCCGTTCGACACGCTGGTGCGGGTCACGCTGCCTGGGGCGCTGATCGCCGCCGTTCCTTCGATCGTCAACATGCTGATCGTGTTGTCGAAGGAGACGGTGGTGCTGTCGATCATCACCGTCCCTGAGCTCATGTATCAGGTGCAGACGATGGCGGCGGAGACGTTCACCGCCTTCGACGCCATCTTCGCCATGGCGGTCCTCTACTGGCTCCTGGTCGAAACGGTGTCGCGCCTCGGCGCCCGGCTCGAAGCGCGCGTAACCGCGTATCTCGCGCGCGAGGAGAGAGCCGCGTGAGCGCGCCGATGATCGAGCT
>JBAUXQ010000489.1:0-1627 GCA_049584355.1 Roseiarcus sp.
GGTTGGCAGGTCCCAGCCTACACGCTGCCGGACAACGTGAGCGACATCGCGGTTCAGCGCATTCTGGTTCGCCAGGGCGTTACAACGGATCTCGGATCGCTTCTCCTGGCCGACTTTCGCTGGGCGATCGAGCACTTCGACAAGCATCCGGTCAACGTGTCGATGACCGAGGCCGAGGCCGGCGGCTTCAACCACGGCTGACCGCTGTCAGAAGACGGAGCGCGCTGCGTTCCTCACGCCGCCTTCTGATAGTCCTTCACGTCGGCGAAGGCGATTTTGGGCCAGCGCTCCTGCTCGTAGCGCAGGTTGAAGGCGCTCGAGGCCATGAACACCGGCGCGCCGTCGAGATCGGAGGCGATCGAGGACGGATAGGCGTCGACGAACTTCTCGAGCTCGGCCTTGTCCGGAGCTGAGACCCAGCGGCAGACCTCGAAGCGGCTCGGCTCGAAGGTCACGGGGAGGCCATATTCGGCGCTGAGCCGCTCGGTGAGCACGTCGAGCTGCAGCGCGCCGACAACGCCGACGATCGCCGCCGCTCCGTCGTGGGGCAGGAACACCTGCACCACGCCTTCTTCTGCCATCTGCTGGAGCGCCTCGCGCAGCTTTTTGGCCTTCATCGCGTCGGCGAGCTTGACCCGGCGCAGGATTTCCGGGGCGAAGCTCGGCACGCCGCGAAAGACGATCTCCTCGCCCTCGCTCAAGGTGTCGCCGATGCGCAATAGCCCATGATTGGGAATGCCGACCACATCGCCGGCGAACGCTTCTTCGGCGAGCGAGCGGTCCTGGGCGAAGAAGAATTGCGGCGCCGATAGCGTGACCGGCTTGCCTGTCCGCACCAGCTTAGCCCGCATGCCGCGCTTGAGCTGGCCGGAACAGACGCGCAGGAAAGCGATGCGGTCGCGATGATTGGGGTCCATGTTGGCCTGGATCTTGAACACGAAGCCGGTCATCTTGCCTTCGTCCGCCTTCACCGTGCGGCTGGCGGCGGCCTGGGCTCTTGGGCTGGGGGCGAATTCGGCCAGCGTATCGATGAGATCTTTGACGCCGAAATCCTTGAGCGCGCTGCCCCACAGGACCGGAGTCATATGGCCTTCGAGGAAGGCTTGCGTGTCGAAAGCCTTCAGGCCCTCGACGGCGAGGCTGAGTTCTTCGATCGCCTCGGCGCGCTCGTGCTCTGGCAGGAGCTCGGCGACGCGCGGGTCGTCGGGGCCGTTGACGGCAAATGCCAGCGCGTCCTTGCCAAGCGGCGTCACGCGGCTGCGCCGGATGTCGTAGGCGCCGGCGAGCGATCGGCCGCGGCCGACGGTCCAGTTGAGCGGCGCGGCGTCGAGCGCCAGCGTCTTCTCGATCTCATCGATGAGGGCGAACGGATCGCGCGTCTCGCGGTCCATCTTGTTGATGAAGGTCACGATCGGGATGTCGCGCAGGCGGCAGACCTCGAACAGCTTGCGGGTGCGCGCCTCGATGCCCTTGGCGGCGTCGATCACCATCACCGCCGATTCGACGGCAGTGAGCGTGCGGTAGGTGTCCTCGGAAAAGTCCTCGTGGCCGGGGGTGTCGAGCAGGTTGAAGACGCAGCCGGCGGTCTCGAAGGTCATGACCGAGGTGACGACCGAAATGCCGCGCT
>JBAUXQ010000490.1:0-11019 GCA_049584355.1 Roseiarcus sp.
TCCGGATTGATGCTCTCGAGCCCGATGAAGACCTGGTTGCAGCCGGCCCGCGCCGCCTTCTCGATGAAGCCTGGAATCCTATGGCAGAGCGTGTCGACTTGAAGGATGAGCTTGATCGGGATGCCCTTGTTCTCCCTCAAATCGATAAGCCGGTCGAGGATCGACTCCCAGTTGCGGTTGCGGGCGAAATTGTCGTCGGTGACGAAGTAATGGTTGATGCCCTGAGCATAATTGGCGCGCACGATCGCTTCGACGTCGTCGGCGGTGCGGTAGCGCGACTTGCGGCCCTGGACGTTGATAATGGTGCAGAAGCTGCACTGAAACGGACAGCCGCGCCCGGCGTCGAAGCAGGCGTGATGGCCGACGATCCGCCCGATCACATGCTTCGGCAGCACGGGTATCACCGCGGCCTCCATGCTCGGCATGTCATGGAGGTAGTTGTAGAGGGGCTTCGCCTGGCCGGCGTCGATGTCGCGGAGAAGATCGGCCATCCGCCCCTCGCCCTCGCCCGCGAACAGGGTCACGCCGAGCGCCTGCGCCTCTTTCAAATCCGGCGGAAGCTCCGGAAGCATCGAGATGCAGCCCGAGACGTGGAAGCCGCCGATCACGACGGGCACGTCTAACGCCCGGAAGGCGCGCGCGAGATCAACGGCGCGCGGAAACTGATTCGACTGGACGCCGACAAGGCCGACGAACCCGCCGCCCCCTGCCTTGATCCGCTTGGCCATCGCCTTGACGTCGATGATCTTGTTGCACTCGTCGTAGGCCTCGAGCTCGATATCGACGTCGGGGCCGAGCGTTTTTTCCTGGGCGCAAGCGGCGAGAAGTCCGTAGACGCTGGCGAGACTGTTCGAAGGGATGGTGGAGAGCCACCACTGGATGACGTAGCCGTCGTTGTCATAGTGCGACGGCTTGACGAGAATGATCCTGAAGGTCCGTTTGTCCATGGCGCGCCCCAGTTTCAGCGCGCGGAGCGGCGCCGACCCGTTCGGCCCCCCAACGCGCGCACCCAAAAAGCAATCCCGTGGCTGCTCCCGGCCCTCGGGAGCCTAACCGGCATACTACCTCATTTGATCAGGGTCCAGCCGAGGGGGGTCCGGAACGCACATCCATCCAGCCCTGGGCGACGAGCCGGCCAAAAGCTTCGCGGACCTCGACGCGCGAAACAGAGCGTCGCGCCTCTCGGGTTTGTAGACGTCGAGCTCGGTCGGCATCACGTTATAGGCGCCGCGAGCCCGAGCGGCGCGCCGCTCGCAAGAAGCTCGGCGGCGTGGGCGATCAGCCGCTCGAACCACCCTCATGGCGGCTCATTGCGCACGGGCGCTGCTCACGAAGCGACAGCATGCTGCCGTTTCGGGGCCCCGTAGGTGTCCGGGATCTTGTCCGCGAAGGCGGCGATCAGCTCGTCGTTCTCCGCCTCCTCGATCGTAACCGGCCGCGTCGCGTCGTCGACATAGGTCTTGTTCGCGGGATCGGCGAGCACGCGCTTCTTGATGCTGTGATAGCGCCAGCCGACGGTGAGCCATTGCGCGACCACGGACACGAATTCGACCGCCCGCACAGGATAGAAGATCAGCGGATTGACGATCGGCATGCCATGCCGGCGGCTCGTCCTGATCTTGCGCCGGACGATGCCGCACTGGAGCGGGTGAACGCCCTCGATGCGGGCGGCGGAGGAGAAGGCCGTCATTACGTCGGCGATCTTGTTCATCCTCAAGCCCGTGGCGGCGGCGCGCTTGAGCACCGTCTCGACATGCTCGTCGGTGTAGTACTGCTTCCAGGCGTCGCGATAGGTTTTGTTCCATTGCTCGCCCGACATGAGAGGATGTCCGGTGCAGACATGCTCGACGTCGTATTTGTTCATGTCCGGGTCCATCGGGACCCCTTTGAGGTAAAGGATCTTGTGATCCTCGGAGCCGGGAAGCGGGGTCAGGCAAAAGAATTCGAGGATGTCGAGCGGCAGCTCCTTCTTGATGATGTCGATGTCGCGGGCGACCGATTCGGGCGTGTCGGTCGGAAAACCGATGATGAAGCCCGCCCAGGTCATCACCTTCTGCTTTCGCCACGCCTGCAACATGACCCGGTATTCCCAGATCTTGTTCTGCCGTTTCTTCGCGCCCTGGAGCGACTGCGGATTGATGCTCTCAAGTCCGATGAACACCTGGTTGCAGCCGGCCCGCGCCGCCTTCTCGATGAAGCCGGGAATCTTGTGGCAGAGCGTGTCGACCTGAAGGATGAGCTTGATCGGGATGCCCTTGGTCTCCCGGAGCTCGATCAGGCGGTCGAGGATCGGCTCCCAGTTGCGGTTGCGGGCGAAATTGTCGTCGGTGACGAAGTAATGGGTGATGCCCTGGGCGTAGTTGGCCCGCACGATCGCTTCGACGTCATCGGCGGTGCGATAGCGCGACTTGCGGCCCTGGACGTTGATGATGGTGCAGAAGCTGCACTGGAAGGGGCAGCCGCGCCCGGCGTCGAAGCAGGCGTGATGGCCGACGATCCGCCCGATCACTTTCTCCGGCAGCACGGGGATCGCCGCCGCCTCCATGCTCGGCATGTCATGGAGGTAATTGTAGACGGGCTTCGCCTGGCCGGCGGCGATGTCGCGGATGAGGTCGGCCATACGCGCTTCGCCCTCGCCCGCGTACAGGGTCACGCCGAGCGCCTGCGCCTCATTCAAATCCGGCGGCAGTTCGGGAAGCATCGAGATGCAGCCTGACACATGGAAGCCGCCGATCACGACCGGGACGTCGAGCTTGCGAAAGGCGCGCGCCAGGTCGAGGGCGCGCGGAAACTGGTTCGACTGGACCCCGACCAACCCGACAAATCCCTGACCGTCAGCCTTTATCCGTCGCGACACCGCCTTGACGTCGATGATCTTGTTGCACTCGTCATAGGCCTCGAGCTCGATTTCGACGTCGGGACCGAGCGCTTTCTCCTCGGCGCAAGCGGCCAAAAGTCCGTAGACGCTGGCGAGGCTGTTCGAGGGAATGGTGGAGAGCCACCACTGGATCACGTAGCCGTCATCATCATAGTGCGACGGCTTGATGAGGATGACCCTGAACGTCCGCTTTCCCATTGCCCGCCCTGTTCCGCCGCGCGCCGGGCATGCGCACACTCAAAACCGATCCGAATCTGCGCCCGGCCCTCGGGAGCCCGACCGCCATACTACCCGTTTTGATCCGGCGGTCCAAGGAGAGATCCCAGCCCGCGCACAGAGTTCATGCGCCCCGCGGCAATAGCGCGTCGCAGGCCTCCGCGAGCTCGTCGAAGTGCGAAATCACCCGGTCCGGGCCAAGTTCGGCGACCGGCACGTCGCTATAGCCGAAGTCGACCGCGACGACGGGCAGGCCGGCGGCGCGGGCGGTCTTGATGTCGGCGCTTGAATCCCCGACCATGATCGCGCGCTCGCGCGCGCCGCCCGAAGCCGCGATGGTCTCAAGAAGCGGCTTTGGGTCAGGCTTGCCGATTCCGAACGTATCCTGGCCGCAGATGAAGGCGAAACGGTCGGCGATCCCGAGCTTTGCGATCAACAGCTTGGCCAGGCTTTCGATCTTGTTGGTGCACACCGCCTGCCGCCAGCCAGCGCGCGCGCACGTCGCGAGCGCTTTGTCGACGCCGGGATAAAGCCGGGTGCGATCGGCGATATGGACCGTGTAGTGCTCGAGATAATCGGCAAACAGCGTCTCAAGGGTTTGCGGGTCGAGGGTTCTGCCCGAAGCGGCGAAGCCACGCACAATCAGCGCCCGGGCGCCGGCCCCAAGCAGCGAACCGGCGCTTTCGACTGGCAATGGCGCGAGGCCTTCTCTCCCCAGCAGGTAATTGAGGGTAGCCACCAGGTCTTCGGCGGTGTCGGCGAGCGTGCCGTCGAGATCGTAGACGATGGTCGGGGCGATCATCCCTGGGTCAATTCCAGAAATCGGGCGCGGCGGGGCTGAGGAGCCCGCCGATCCGGACCGGCGCGATGGCTTTGGTCAGGCCGTCGGGACCGATCTCGGCGGCGACGGCGCACAGCGTCGCCGGTCCCTGCGCCGGCTCGAACCGGCCTGAGGGGATGCGGAGGGTGAACCGGCGCAAAGGCTCGTCCTTCTCCATGCCGATCACCGAATCGTAGTCGCCGGTCATGCCGACGTCGGTCATGAACCCAGTGCCTCCGGCGAGGATTCGATGATCGGCGCTCGGCACATGGGTATGGGTGCCGACGACCAGGCTCGCCCTCCCGTCGACGAAATGCCCCAGGGCCCCTTTCTCGCTCGACGCTTCGGCGTGCACGTCGATCAGCGAGGCGTCGCACCCTTGCCCCAGCGGACAAAGGCCGAGCTCGCGCTTGACGACGGCGAAAGGATCGTCGAGCGCGTCCATGAAGATGCGGCCGAGGACATTGACGATCAGGAGCCGCGCGCCCTTCGCGCTTTCGATCACCGAGGCGCCCCGGCCCGGCGTGCCAGCAGGGTAATTGGCTGGCCGGATCAGGCGGGGCTGGCGCTCGATAAACACCAGCGCCTCGCGCTGGTCGAAGGCGTGATTGCCGAGCGTCACCGCATCGACGCCGACGGCCCGGAATTCCTCAAAAATGGCTTCGGTGAGGCCAAAGCCGCCGGCGGCGTTCTCGCCGTTGACGATGACGAAATCGAGCCCCCAGCGGGAGCGCAAAAGGGGAACCTGCTCGAGGATAGCGGCGCGGCCCGATCGTCCGACGACGTCGCCGATGAAGAGCAGGCGAATCATCGGTCGCTTATGAGAATGGTTTCCTGATCGGTCACGATGGCGTCCAGGCTCTGGTCATGGGCCTCATACGGCACCGCGGCGACTTCGCAAACCCCATAGGCGACGCCGACCGCATGAATGGGCTTGATCGCGCGTAATCCGGCCAGCGTGCGGTCGTAATAGCCGGCGCCGTAGCCGATGCGGTGGCCGCGGCGGTCGAAGCAGGCGAGCGGCACGAACAGGAGGTCCGGATCGACGGAGGGCGCCGCTTCGAGGGGCTCGGCGATCGACATCGCGCCCAAGCGGGTTGGATCGCCCGGCCGCCACAAACGAAAAGTGAGCGGCGACTCCCGGCCAACGACGACCGGAAGGGCGGTTGCAAATCCTTCCGCGGCGAGCGCCGACAAGAGTTGGAGCGTGTCCGGTTCGTCGCGAAGCGTGTGAAAGGCGGAGACGGCCCGAGGACGCCACAGACGCGCCAGGCGCAGCCCCTCGTTGGCGAGGCGCCGGCTGAAAGCCGCACGGGCGCCGGGCGCCACAGCTCCCCGCCGGGCGAGAGCCTCGCGGCGCAGGGTCGCCTTGGGATCGGCTTTGGTCGGGGGCAAAGGCGATGTCGCCGATCCGGAACTGCATCAAGAAATAAGCGCGGAGCCGAGACGGCCGTTGGACGGTGATCCCGGGCGCCTACGTAAGTAGGTGGGAACCATGTGCCGAAGCCCACGAGCCTCGACAGGGATAGCCCCCATGGGAATCGTACGGCCCCGAGGAATGTTGTCCTGACGCGCCACCCAGCTCCGCAAGGCTCTTATGTAGGCGCTTTGCCGGCAAATTTCCAGCGCGCGGGACAGGCGCTGCAAATTGCGCTGCCTGGAAAGGCTCTATGGCCGGAACCTCGCCAACCCCTATTATCCGCCGATTGATCCTCAAGATCGACACGGACGAACGTAACCCGACGATGACAGAGCTTGCTCGACCTGCGGCCGCCGAGGCCGCCCCCCGCATATATTCGGACCTGATCAAGACCCAGGCGGAGCAGCGGGCCGAACTGCGGCGCATGCGAACGATCGCCACGATGCTGCTCGTTCTGATGGCGGCGATTTATCTCCTGATGCGGCGGGCGCCGCCAAGCTGGGCCTGGGCGCCCTATCTCGGCGCGTTCGCGGAAGCCGGCATGGTCGGGGCTTGCGCCGACTGGTTCGCGGTCGTCGCGCTCTTTCGCCGTCCGCTCGGCCTGCCGATTCCCCATACCGCGGTCGTGCCGGAGAACAAGCGCCGCATCGGGCCGGCGCTTGGGCGGTTCATCACCAACAACTTTCTCGCTCCGCGCGTCGCCGTTGCGCGCCTCGCCTCGGTCGATGCTGTCGGTCTGATGGCGCGGTGGCTTGAAGACGAGCGCAACGCGCGGGCGATCGCGGCCGGCGCCGGACGGATCATCCCGTATGCGCTCGACCTGGTGCCGAAAGCGGCGATCGAGGAGTGGGTCGCTTTTGCCGCGCGGCGCGGGATCGAGGCGGTCCCCGCTGCGCCGCTCGCCTCGCGGGGTTTGGCGATCCTGTGGGCTCAGGGAGCCGGCCAGACGCTGCTCGATCAGGGCCTCGATTTCGTCGAGGCGGCGCTTGAGCGCAACAAGGCGACGATCGTCAGGCACGTATCGCAGAAATCCTCGCGCTGGATCCCCAAATGGGTCGACGACATGATCGCCGCCAAGGTGATCAACGGCCTTGCGGGGACGTTGAAAGAAATGCGCGACCCCGACCATCCGTGGCGCGATGAGGCCAATGCGTTGATCGAAAAATGGATCCACGACCTCGCGCACGACCCCGAAATGCGCGCGCGAGGCGAGGCGTTGAAACAGGAAATGCTCGCCAATCCGGTGTTCGCCGAGCAGGCGCGTGCGCTGTGGGAAGAACTAGAAGCGGGCTTGAGAGACGGTCTGCCTCGCCACGCGGAGGCGATCGTCGCGTGGCTCGCGGCCTCCGCCGGCGCGCTCGGCCGGTGGCTCGAAGAGGACCTCGCGCGCCGGGCGACGATCAATCGGCGGCTGAGACTGCTGGCGCTGCGCGCCATTCTGCCCCGCCGGGCGGAAATCGGCGCCTATATCGCCGCTGTGGTCGACCATTGGGACACCGCCACGCTCGTCAACCGCCTCGAGCTGCAGGTCGGCAAGGACCTGCAATATATCCGCATCAACGGCACGCTGGTCGGCGGACTGGTCGGGCTCCTGATCTTCACCCTCTCGCGGGCATTCGGCGGCTGAGGCCGCGGCTTCCCTTCCCCAGCTTTGCTGGGGAAGGTGGCCCGTGGGGCCGGATGGGGTGCGGAAAGCAGGTCTGGACAGGCGCACGCTCGCGCTGTCGTTTTTGCAACCAAACTTGCGTCGCGGCGGTGGGCGACACCCCATCCGGCCCTACGGGCCCCCTTCCCCGCTGCGCGGAGAAGGGGGGCGCGCGACCGCCAGAACGGCGTAGCCGCGGAACCGGGTCTCGATCTCGCACGTCAGGCCGCGCTCGGCCGAGAGCGCCTCGAGCGCGGCGCCGAGATCGTCGCGCGGGGTCACATCGAAGGCGGCGAGCCAGCGGCGCAATCCGGTCCGGAACGGGCCGGGCAGCCCGGCGCCGGGGCCGAAATCGACCAGATGCAGGGAGCCGCCGGGCGCAAGAACGTCGAGCGCGCGCTCAAGCGCCTCGCGCCAGGGCGGGATCATCGACAGGGCATAGGAGATCATGACCCGATCGAACCCCGCGCGGCCGAACAAAGCGGCAGAATCAAACGCCGTGGCGTCCCCCTGGCCCAGCGCAACGCGCGCGGAAAGTCCGGCGCCCGCCATCGCGGCCGCCGCGCTCGCCAGCATCTCCCGCGATACGTCGAGACCGAACAGATCGGCCCCAGGATAGGCCTGCGCCAGTTTGACCAGGTTGCGTCCGGTGCCGCAGCCGATCTCGAGCACGCTCACGCCCGGCACGGCGTGAAGGCCGGCGATCGCCTCGTCCCGGCCGAGGAGATAGAATTTGCGGCTCAGGTCATAGATGTGGCGCTGGCGGCGATACATCCGGTCCATGAGCTGAGCGGGGTCGCTCATGCTTCAGGGGCCTTCAAGCGTGTAGAGGTGGAAGGCGCCGTAGATCGACGAGCGGTCGCGCCGGCCGAGCTCCCGGCTCCGCTCTTCTTCGTAACGCCACGCGGCGAGCACGTCCTCGGGCGCCCGGCCCGGCAACAGCCGCTCGTCGGCGGCGGTACGGAAGATCACCCGTGCGCCCGGCCGCGCGGTGCGGGTGATCTCGGTCCACAACGCGGCGAGTTCGGCGTCATTCATCCAGTCCTGGGCGTCAAGCAGGGCGTAGCGATCGAAGCTCGCCGGCGGCGAATCGCGCAATATGTCGGTGAACGAGCGCTGGACATAGCGCACGCGGCCAGCGCGACTGCGGACGGCGTCGAAGCTCTGCCGCTGCAAATAGGGCGGAAGCGCGGGGTTCGGCCCTGGCGCGTAGCGGCGGCCGAACGCCTGCCAGGCGAAATAATTGTCGGCGATGTCGAAGCCGCAGGCGAGCCGTTCGAGCCGCTCGCTCAAGACGGCGCCTATCCCCAAGGGAGAATCCGCGGCCAGCGCCTTGTACTGCGCCGGCGGGATGCCAAGGCCATAGAGGGACGCGGGCTGTTTCAGGATCCAGCGGATGAGCGGCTTGTCGAAGATCGGCGCCAGGCGCTTCTCATAGAGCGCTCGCTGTTCATCGAGCGTCCTGGCCTTGAGCACGATCGACGGGTCGAGGCCATGCAGGCGCGCGAGCGTATGGCCGGCGCCGAGGACGTGGCCGAGCAGGCCATGATGATAGAAATTGTGGGCGAAGATACCGATGCGGCGGCGGCCGAACGCGGTCCGCTTGTCCCAGTAGGCGCGGGTCGCGGGATCGAGCCTTGGCCGCAGCCGCCGGTCATAGGCGGCGATGTTGGCGCGCGCGTCGGCGCGGCCGAAGAAGCGGAAGAAGGCGTCGTAGTCCGGCAGATTCTCAAGCGCGCAGATCTTTAGCCGCCCGAGCGCGATATGGGCGCCGTTGAGATCGACCGCGGTGACGCCGGCCGGATCGGCCGTGAGATAGGAGAGGACGTTGCAGCCGCCCGAGGCGATGGCGATCACCTCATGCCCCGGCCCGATGTCGAGGGCGGCCATGTCGACCACCGGGTCCTCCCAGATCTGGGGATAGACGAGGCGCTCGAACGCCAGCGTGAACAGGCGCTCGAGAACGCCGGCGCGCGTGAGCGGCTTCGAGCGATGGACCGCAGCTTTGAGCCCCGCGCTGGTCGCGCGACGCATCGCGTTCGTGGCTTGCCGCACGTAATCTCCGTCCATCGGACGCCGGTTGACGCGCGCTAGATGAGTCGCGTGACGGGGCCATGACGAATCGCGCTAAGGTCGGAACAGGCGCGCATCGAGGGTCACGGGCGTCTCTGGGCCAATCGAAATTCGGGCGGCGTCGGGATGGTTGGGATTGACGACAACGTTCGTGTCGCGCCCGGCGGTGACGACGCTCGGAACGAAGAGCAGAGCCGACCTTTGGCTCTGGATCCAGTTTCGGCCAAAGGCTTGGGCGACCGACACGTCATTGAGATCGTCCCAACCCGGATGGGCGAGGGGATCGAACGTTTCGCGCGAGACGTCGTCCGGGGCGACGGCCTCGACAAATCGCGCGGCGCTTGGCGGCGACCTGCGATTGGCGTGGACGAGAATCTCAACGAGACAGACGGCGAAACTGGTCCCGGCGTAGATCGCCGTCATCCCCGCCGGGTTCCAGCGCTGACCGAACAGTCGGGCGCCCTCGCCGGACCAAACGCGGTGGGCGCCGGTCGCAATGCGCCATAGCTGGAGAGGCACAGTCCCTAGAGGGCCAAGCCGTATTCGAGCGCGTTGAGGATCTGCTCGGCGCGGCGGGTTCCCAGATCGGTTCGCGCGGCTTCGACCGGATTGCGCCCGTCGAGTTCGGGATGGGGCGTTGTCATGAACTCGCGCGCTTCGGCCTCCGTGCCGAGGGCGCGGCGCGCCTGGACGAAGAGGCGGGCGATCCGCTCCGTCCGCTCGCTCTCCTGCGGCGTGAGCTTGGTTTCGCGACGTTCGAGGGTTGTCTTGGGGACAATGCCGCGCTCCAACGCCGAGGCCTTCGCTTTGTCGCCCCCGGCGATCAATTCTGCAACATGCCGCAGCGCGTCGCGGGGAAGTCCGCCTTCGACCGCCTTCTCGATGAGGACGGCCGAAATCGAGGACGGCTTCGACGCCCTCAGGAGGACGAGGCCTAGGACTTCCGCGACGGCTTTGGCGTCGTAATTCGGCAGCATGAGACCTCCTCGACCAACTGGACCAAGATGGCGCCCCATATGGGAGAAATCAAGAAGCCCGCCAAACCAGGTCCTTTGGAGCGGCCCGCGCAGCGGACGACGAACGGGTTGCCGTCGCCCGCCTGCATCATTATACGTGCGCCGCCCTAAATCTCCCGCATCGGAAAGGCTCTCGTTTCCCATGGCTTTCCTCGCCGACGTCCTCTCTCGCGTTAAGCCCTCCGCCACCATGACGGTGACGCAGAAGGCGCGCGACCTCAAAGCCAAGGGGCGCGACGTCATTTCGCTGTCGGTCGGCGAGCCGGACTTCGACACCCCCGACAACGTCAAGCAGGCGGCGATCGAGGCGATCAAGCGCGGCGAGACCAAATATCCGCCGGTGCTCGGCATTCCGCCGCTGCGCGAGGCCATCGCGGCCAAGTTCAGCCGTGAGAACGGGCTCGACTACAAGCCTTCCGACACCATCGTCGGCACCGGCGGCAAGCAGATCCTGTACAACGCCTTCCTGGTCACGATGAACAAGGGCGACGAGGTCATCATTCCCGCGCCCTATTGGGTGAGCTACCCCGAGATGGTCGCGATCAACTGGGGCGACCCGGTCATCGTGCCGACCAGGCTCGAGAATGGCTTCAAGCTCAAGCCCGAAGACCTCGAGCGCGCGATCACGCCGCGCACCAAGTGGGTGATCCTGAACTCGCCGTCGAACCCGACCGGCGCGGCCTATACGCGCGACGAACTCAAGGCGCTGACAGACGTGCTGATGCGTCACCCGCACGTGTGGGTGCTGACCGACGACATGTACGAGCATCTCACCTACGGAGACTTCGTGTTTACGACGCCGGTTCAGATCGAGCCGGCTCTCAAGCCGCGCACGCTCACGATGAACGGCGTCTCCAAGGCCTATGCGATGACCGGCTGGCGCATCGGCTACGCCGCCGGGCCGCCAGAGCTGATCAAGGCGATGGACATGGTCCAGGGCCAGCAGACGTC
>JBAUXQ010000491.1:0-2335 GCA_049584355.1 Roseiarcus sp.
AGATGTATTTCTCCGGCGACACCTACGAGATGGCCCAAAAGAAGTCGATCAACGGCGCGCTGCGCCTCTACCTCGACTTCATCAACATGTTCCAGGCCATCCTGATGCTGACCGGGTCGCAGCGCAACAACTGACACATCGTCGTCAATTTGACGATCTAGGTTCCCCCGGCTCCGCTGATCGCGGGCCGGGGTTTTTCAAAAAAGTTACATTCCGCAGCGTGAGGGTGGGGTCATGAGTGCGTTTCGAGTCGCAGCTGCGGTCATGTATTTAGCGGTTGCCGGCGCCGCTCACGCGGCCGAGCTCAAAATCGTCGACGTGAAGGCCTACGCCTTCCTCGAGCACGCGGGCAAACTGTCCGACGATCTCATCAGCAACGACCAGAGCCTGGTCGACGCGCCGAGGGGCGGGGCGCTCGGCGGCGACACGGCGACCGGCGTGCTTCTCGACTTCACTTTCGAGGGCGACAAGAACGCTTCGCCCAAATATGCGACGGCGGTCGTCGACCTGACCCAGACCGGGCATTCCGGCCAGCAGGTCGTAACCCACAAGGCGTTCACCAACTTCATCTTCGGCGCCGACGGCATCGAGCACAAGGCCGTGTTCCTGGAAGGGGCGATGTGCATGCCGCTCGCCATCCAGGTCCATGCGGGCAAGACCCAGAAGACGGCGAAGCTCGAATTTTCGTGCACGGAATTGCGCGCCGAGAAGTGACGGCGCTCCGGCCGGCGGTTCAACCGTCGCCGAGCCCGAGCACATCCGCCATCGAATAGAGCCCCGGCTTGCGCCCGTTCGCCCATAGCGCCGCGTGCAGCGCGCCGCGCGCGAACACCGCCCGATCCTCGGCATGGTGGCTGAGAACCACCCGCTCGCCCTCGCCGGCGAAGATGACGCTGTGATCGCCGACGATCGTGCCGCCGCGCAGCGAGGCGAAGCCGATGTCGCCCTTGCGGCGCGCGCCGGTCAGGCCGTCGCGGCCGCGCGCCGAATGGTCTTTGAGCGCAACGCTTCGCGCCGCGGCCGCCGCTTCGCCAAGCAGGAGCGCTGTGCCCGAGGGCGCGTCGACCTTCATCCGATGATGCATCTCGACGATCTCGATGTCGAAATCGGGCCCCAGCGCCAACGCCGCGCGCCGGGTCAGCGCCGCAAGCAGGTTGACGCCGAGGCTCATGTTGCCCGACCGCACAATCGGGGCGTGGCGCGCCGCCGCGTCGATCTGGTCGAGATCGTCGGCGCTGAGGCCGGTTGTGCCGATCACGTCGACGATGCGCGCTTGCGCGGCGAGCCCGGCGAGCTCGACGCTCGCGGCGGGCGAGGAGAAATCGACGATCGCGTCAGCTTCGAGCAGAAGCGGCAGCGGGTCGGCGACGATCGCAAGGCTGCTCGCCGGGCAGCCGGCCAGCACGGCCGGATCGGCGCCAAGCCACGGCGAGTCCTGGCGCTCGAGCGCGCCGGTCAGCTTGAGCCCGTCCGACTCATGGATCGTCCTGACGACCATGCGTCCCATGCGGCCGGCGGCGCCGCTGACGATCAGCCTCATCGCGGCCATTCAATCCCCTAAAGCTCAGCCTGGCTGCAGGCCGTCGTAACCTTCGGCGATGACGAGGTCCACCGCCGCCGCGGCGTCGCGCAGTTTCGCCGCGGCGCGATATTCCTCGGAGTCGTGGCAGGCGAGCGCGGTCTCGTAGTCGCGAAACTCGATGACGACATTGCGCGCCGGCGCGTTGCCCGAGGCGACGACATGCTTGCCGGCGCGGACCAGGAAGCGGGCCCCGAATTTGGCGAACGCGACGGCGTTGGCCTTGACGTATTGCTGGTAGATCTCCGGATCGTGCACGTCCACGCGGGCGATCCAGTAGCCCTTCGGCATCGTCAGACTCCCTCGACCAGAACCATCTCCATTTCGGCGGCGCCCTCACGCAGCGCGCGCGCCGCCTGATATTGCTCGGAATGAAAATAGCGGCGGGCCGCCTCGTAGCTGTCGAATTCGAGCACGACATTGCGCGCCCGCGCCTTACCCTCGAGCGCCTCGCTGCGCCCGCCGCGCGCGAGCGGCTTGCCGCCGTGATCGGCGATCGCCTTGGTCGCGGCTGCGGCGTAGCGCGCATAGGCCTCCGGATTGGTGATATCGACGCGTGAAATGACATAACCCTTGGGCATTACGGCTCCTTCGGCGGCAGGATTGGCAGCGTAACGCGCCTTGGCGGCCGATCAAGTGAGCGCGCCGGCGATTTCGGTCACGACCGCCTCGGCGGCCGCGCGCGGGTCCGAGGCCTGGGTGACCGGGCGGCCAACGACAAGGTAGTCGGCGCCGCTCAGGATCGCCTCCGCGGGC
>JBAUXQ010000492.1:0-14929 GCA_049584355.1 Roseiarcus sp.
GGCCGAGGCCGACGACGATCAGGGTCTTGCCGCCGAGCTCCTGCTCGCGCAGCAGACGGTCGCCGATCATGCCGCGCCAGCGCCGCTCCCGCTGGTTGTCGCGCGCTTTGTGAAGCTGCCGGGTCAGAGCGAGGATGAGCGCCATCGCGTGCTCGGCAACCGCGCGTTCGTTCACGCCTTGCGCATTGGCCAGCCGAACGCCGGCCTTCGCGAACAGCGCCTTGTCATATTGATCCGTGCCGGCGCTGAACGATTGCACGAATCTGAGCTTCGGCGCGCTCGCCAGGAGCGTATTGCGCCACAGGCCCGACACTGCCAGCACGTCGGCCTCGCCCGCTCGCCGTTCCAGCTCTTCGAACGTCCGCACCTCGAAATGGGCGACGCCCGTCCGCCGTCCGGCGAATTCCTCCGCCGCACGATAGGCGACATGGGCGAAACCGACCGTCAGCGCGCCGCGGGACGGGAAAGACGTATCGCTCACCATGTCCCCGCGTGCGAGCGCCAGCCGGGCTGCGCAATGCCCTCATCGCGAGCGAAGCCAAGCCATCCATTGATCGTAGGGCCGCGCCGGGGTCTCTGGATGGCCTCGCTTCGCTCGCAACGACGACGGCGCCCACATTCAACCGGAAAGCGGTCCAGGCTGGCGGTCGAGATCAGAATCGGCGCGAAGGCGATTTGGCGCAACGATTGTCCCTTCACTCACCGCTGGCTCGACCCGGCGCCAATCGCAATTGCTTGATCGCGGGTCTGATGTTGTAGGGTAATATGCGGACCATGAAAAGATTGGAAGGGAGGAAACGCCTTTTGGCAGCCGGCTTCGTGTTCGAGCCAAGGGCTATAATTGGACCGCGCTCGACATCGACGAAGTCGTCCCAGAGAGCGCAAACGACTTGCGTTTCGTCGTGCGCCACGCCGGAAAAGATTCGAACTTCACCTGCTCTGACCGCTGTCCGGAGACGAGGCAGCGCGTTCATCGCTACAACATGAATCCGTTGAAGAACGAGGCGAGTTCCGAATAGTCGTCGAGCGGAAGAACATGGGCGACATACTGGTCCGGCCGCACGACGACCGCGCATCCCCTCGTTCGATCGATGCCCCTCAGGTCGAAAATATCGGCGCCGCTCTTCAAGTCAGGGCAGAACATCTTCTCATAGTCGCGGAGTCCAAAACGGCCCTTACGCGGCAGGAGGAGAGCGGGCATTGCTTCGATAGCCAGTTCGCGATGGCTCTGCTGGAATATCGCCCGGACATCGATTGCGGAGTCGATATCCGCTTCGGCCGGAGTGTGCCGCATGACCGGAGAGTCATGCGACTCGGCGAGGAACTCGCACAGAGCTCTGAGCCTCGACGACGAAGCGGCGGGGTTTGGTGCATCGGCGAACGCGAATACCCGCCACCGGCCGTCCGCCTGGACGGTGTGGCCGAGGTGAACCGTCTTGGCGTCGGCGAGGCGGATCACCGGCGCCGAATGAAAGCGCATGCCAATCGTGAAGCCCTCGGCGAGATGCTGATAGATCGGCTTGCCGGAGATGATCGACGGGGCGTAGCGGGTTTCCGTTCCCGCGGTGAAGCGCGCCTGCTTGATGAAGTATCGTTGGAACTCCGTCGGATCGACGCCTTCGCGGTTGCCGTTGAGGGGATCTTTCGGCGGCGCGCTGAACATTCTGGCCCACTTGCGATCGAAGTCGATCAGCTCCTTGGCGACGCTCTGGCGTTCGACCGAATAGGTGCGCAGGATCTCGGGCGAGCTTCGCCCACGCAGGACCGACGCCAGTTTCCAGCCGAGGTTGAAGGCGTCCTGCATCGAGACGTTCATGCCCTGTCCGGCTTTGGGGCTGTGGGTATGGCAGGCGTCGCCGGCGATGAACGCCCGCGGGAAGCTGTCTTGCGCTGGCTTCTCGGGCAAATTGTCGTACCTGTCGCATAGGCGCTGGCCGATCTCGTAGACCGACCACCACGCGATTTCCTTCACCTCCAGCGAATAGGGATGCAGGATCCGCTGCGCCGCGGCAATCAAACGATCGGGCGTGACGTTCAGGCTTGAGACCCTCTCATTCTCGCTGAGCTTTTCGAGCTCGATATAGAGGCGGACGAGATAGCCGCCTTCCCGCGGAATGATGAGGAGGTTGCCTTCGTTGGCCGACTGGATCGCCGACTTGAGGCGGAAGTCGGGGAAGTCGGTGATCGCCAGGACATCCATGACGCCCCAGGCCTGGTTGGCCGAATCGCCGTGAAGCTCGAGCCCGAGCGATTTGCGCACGGCGCTCCGCGCGCCGTCGCAGCCGACCACGAACCGCGCCTTGACGGTCTCCGCTTGCCCTGCATGGGCGGGATCGACCCGTTTGAGCCTGACGGTCACGGGGTAGGCCGGCGCGCGGACGCCCTCGCCCGATGGCGGGACGATCGTGAGGTCGAGCAATTGGCGGGAATAGTCCGGCTCGAGCCGCGTCGGCGCGTTGCGCATGACGTCGAGATAGAACTCATGCACGCGCGCCTGATTCAGGATAACGTGCGGGAATTCGCTGAGCCCGTCTTCGACATCCTGGATTCTGCCGCTGCGGACGATATTCGCCCGCTCGTTGTCATCCGGCTTCCAGAACGACGTCTCGTTGACCCAATAGGCCTCCTTCACGACGCGCTCGCCGAAGCCGAACGCTTCGAACATCTCCATCGTCCGGCAAGCGACCCCGTCCGCCTGGCCGAGGAGCAACGGGCCGGCTTTCTGCTCGACGATTCGGGTTTTGATGTCGGGAAAGGCCGCCAGTTGCGCGGCAAGCGTGAGCCCCGCCGGCCCGCAGCCGCCGATCAGCACGTCGACCTCCGCAGGTAGCGCGTCCACCCGCAGCGCCGCATCGCCCGGCTCGGCCGGTGCCGAGATTTCCGGATTGCCGGGCCTGAATCCGTTCAAATGGAATTGCATGGCTTCTCAGCGGCCGCCGCGGAAGCGCGACCGGCAGTGGAGATCCCATGTCCGACAGAGTTGGCGCGCCTGCAGAGACTTGAACTCCAAGATGGACCGCTAAGAAACTTGATGGACGGCGCTCTTGTCGGGACGCGCTCGCAGCGCCGCGATCGCTGCGGCGTCAGGTCCCATTTCGCTGACCTCGATAATTGCATCGACCGGAATGCCAACACGCTGCGCCGCGGCTCGAATCGCTTCCGGACTCACCGCTTCATAGAGGCAGAACGTCTTTCGCTTGTCGGCGCTGAGGAACGAAAATAGCCACTGCACCCCAATCTCGTCGTTGACCAGCTTGATCGCGGCCATCGATTCATCATCCGTGGGCACGAGATCGGCGAAGGTTCGCTCGACCAAAAACAGGGGCATGATGGCCTCCTTGGCTGCGGGTCGCGCCCGGAGTGTTGGGCGCAATCGACAATTTCGTCAATCCGGACGGCGCCCGGGGCGCCTGGGCATTGGTACTGATAGCCTCGACCTTGCGCGACTGCCCCAATCGAGGCAGCTTCGGCGCCGACTTTGCCGTCGGGAGGTTGTCATTCAGGCGCCTGTCAAAGGCTTCGTCGGACGTCGGGAAGAAACCTTCGTCGGCCGACGGAACGAGCTGGGGGTGCTGCGCGCGGCGCTGGAACAGGCGCTCTCTCGACGCGGGCGCGGCGTCATGATTGCCGGAGAGCCCGGAATCGGCAAGACGCGGACCGCCCAGGAATTTTCGGAACACGCCGCGCAGCAAGGGGCGAGCGTGCTGTGGGGCCGCTGCCACGAAGAAGCAGGCGCTCCGCCCTATTGGCCATGGGTGCAGATCATCCGCTCGTTGTTGCAGTCGCGCGCTCCCGAGGCGCCGCTCGGCGATCTCGGCCCGGGCGCCGCCGATATCGCCGACCTGGCGCCGGAGATGCGCGACCGTCTGCCAGGATCGGGCGCGGGCGCCCGGCTGAAGGATACCGCCGAGGCGCGCTTCCGGATGTTCGAAGCGATTCGCCGGCTGCTCGCTGGAGCGTGTGAGCGTCAAGCCCTGGTTTTGGTGCTCGATGACCTGCATTGGGCCGATGCGCCGTCGCTGCGCCTGCTCGAGTTCCTGGCGCCCGAGATCGCCGATATCCCTCTCATGCTGGTCGGGACCTATCGGGCCACCGAGCTGTCGCGCCAACACCCGCTGTCGAACACGCTCGGCGGTCTTGCGCGGGCGCCCCACATCGCCCGGGTCGACTTGCCCGGCTTGAGCGTAGAAGAGGCGCAGGCGTTTATCACCGCCGCCGCTGGAACCACGCCGCCGGCGTGGTTCATCCGGTCGCTGCATCAGCAGACCGAAGGCAACCCCTTGTTTCTGCGTGAAATCGTGCGATTTCTGGAGCAGCAGGGAATTCTGAACGCCGAGATCGAAGCGCCGGACGCGGCGCTACCCCGGGTCATCCGGGTTCCCGAAGGGCTGAAGGAGGTGATCGGCCGCCGCCTCAACCTTTTGTCCCCGGCCTGCAATGAGGTTCTCGCGCTCGCCTCGGTAGTCGGACGCAATTTTTCGCTCGATGTGCTGATGCGCGCCGCTCAGCCGCTTGGCGCGGACGAGCTGATCGAAGCGCTGGACGAAGCACTCGCCGCTCATATTATCAACGACGCCGGCAACGGACGCTACCAATTCATCCATAACCTCGTCCGGGTGACGCTGTACGATGAATTGGGCGCCAGCGTGCGGCGCCGCATGCACCGGACCGTGGGAACCGCCCTGGAGGCGCTGGGCGGCGATCGACGTGCAGTTCTGCCGGAATTGGCGCACCATTTCGGCGCTGGCGGCGATCTCGACCGCGGAATAGACTTTGCCGTCCGCGCCGGCCAAAGCGCCGACGCATTGCTTGCGTTCGAGGACGCCGCCCAGTTTTTTCAGATGGCGCTCGACACCCTGGCCCTGCGCGCCGCCGCCGACGACGTAGCACGTTGCAGGTTGTTGTTTCAGCTTGGCGAAGCTCAACGCAAATCGGGCGAATTCACGCGCGCCCAGACGACTCTCCGCGACGCAGCGGAGGCGGCGCGCGATCTGAACCTGGCCGATCTGCTGGCCAATGCCGCGTTGGCCTACGAGCGGATTTCGTGGCGTCTCGGGCGGCCGGCTGATGCTCCGCCGGAAGGCTTGCTCGCGGACGCGCTGCGCCTGGTTCCGGAAGCGGAAATCAAATTGCGGGTCGAGCTGACCGGCGCCTTGGCGAGGTCATTGCTCTATGCAGGCTCCGAGAAGGAGGCGAGAGAGCGCCTGGATTTCGCGATCGCAATCGCGAGGAAGTCCGGGGACCACGCGCTCCTGGCGAGAACCCTTGAATATCTCTTCGACTTCCCTTGGGGACCCGATGGCACCCGGAATCTGCTCGCGCTCGCCAGCGAATCGCTGGAGGCGGCCGTACTCTCCGGCAATACCGAAGTCGCTTTCATGGCGCGCGTCAGAAGAGTGGCGTGCTTTCTCGAGCTCGGCGACTTCGAGGCGGTCAAAGATGAAATCGTTCATCTCTCGCGCGACGACGCGAGGCTGCGTCAGCGAGACTACGCGATCGGCCTGATCGGTTTGCGCGCGGCAATGGCGCTCATGCGTGGGGAACTCGACGCGGCGGAGCGTCTCTTGGCCGAGGCGAACTCACAGGCGTCAGGGACCGACACGACCCAAAGAGCCAACCAGATGGCCTTCATCGGCGTGCAAGTCTTCACTTTGCGTCGCGAACAGGGCAGGCTCAAAGAGTTGGGGCCGGTCCTCACTCACTTTATGCGCACCACGTCGGCGGCGTCGGTTTGGGGACCCGGGCTCGCTGTCCTCTACGCCGAACTCGATCGTCTGGACGAGGCGCGGGTCGAATTCGAGCGTCTGGCGGCGCGCGATTTCAACGATTTGCCGCGCGACGGACGATGGGCGACATGCCTCGCCTACCTCGCCGAGGTGTGCACGGCGCTCAAGGACGCCCGTCGGGCGGTGATGCTGTACCGGCTGTTGCTGCCTTACGCCGACCGCGCGCTTGTGCTGGGCGGCGGCTTCGTGTGCAGCGGCGCCGGCGGACGTCATCTCGGGATGCTCGCCGCCACCATGTCCAATTGGCCGGCTTCGGAACGTCACTTCGAGGCGGCCCTGGCGATGAACACACGGATTGGCGCCCTCCTTCCGCTCGCCCATACCCGCCATGATTATGCGGCGATGTTGCTGGCCCGCGGCGCGCCGGGCGACCGCGAGCGGGCCATGGCCCTGTTGCGATCGAGCTTTTCGAGCGCCCGGAGAATGGGCGCGCACGCGCTTGAGGAACGCGCCGCCGCCCGCTTGCAGCAGCTGGAAGCGGCTCCTCCGACAAGCGCAGGCGACCACGATTTGACGCCGCGCGAGGT
This sequence comes from Roseiarcus sp., assembly GCA_049584355.1. Taxonomy (GTDB): domain Bacteria; phylum Pseudomonadota; class Alphaproteobacteria; order Rhizobiales; family Beijerinckiaceae; genus Roseiarcus. The sequence continues at coordinate 6,314 of JBAUXQ010000492.1, forward strand.
CGAGGTTCTGCGCCTGATCGCGATCGGCCGCACCAATGCCGACATCGCGACGGCATTGGCGATCAGCCTCAACACCGTCGCGACGCACGTCCGCAGCATCCTGGCCAAGACCGGCTCATCGAACCGCACCGAGGCGGCGGCGCACGCGATGCGGCGCGGGCTGGCGCCCGGCGCGGATCACTGAAGCCGCGCAGGCCTGTACGGCGCGGACAGGGCTCGTCTCTCATCATTTCTGATGATCCTTCGCGGACCCGGCGCGGGATTATGCCTCGATCCGACTCATTCAATTCAACGATTTACTGCGACCTGCGTTTCTCACAATCGTAGCCGGCGCCAAAGGCCGGGCGGCTGAGCCGCATATTGCTTCCACCTGGCGCGATCCGGCCGGGAAAACTTTGAGGTCATTGAACGCGCGCAGCGCACGAAGGAAGGTTTTGATGAAAAACGAAGCCATTGCAAAATTCGCCCAAAGTCTCCGCGGCCCCGCCATTGGGCGCGACCACCCGGATTACGACGAGGCGCGAAAACTCTATAACGCCTCGATCGACAAACGACCCTTGGTCATCGCGCGCTGCGCCGACGTCGCCGATGTGATCGCGGCGGTGAATTTCGGCCGGGAGAGCAAGCTCCCGATCGCCATTCGTGGCGGCGGCCACAATGGGCCCGGGCTTGGCAGCGTCGACGACGGCCTCGTGATCGACCTGTCGATGATGAAGGGCGTTCGGGTCGATCCGGCGACGAAGACTGTGCGGGTCGGCGCCGGCTGCGTGACCGGCGATGTCGATCACGCCACGCATGCCTTCGGCCTGGCTGTGCCGTTCGGCATCATTTCGTCGACCGGCGTCGCCGGCCTGACCCTGAGCGGCGGCCACGGCTATCTCAGCCGCCAATACGGCCTCGCCGTCGATAACCTGATCGAGGCAGATGTCGTTCTTGCCGATGGCAGGTTCGTCACCGCCTCGGAGGCGGAGAACGCGGACCTGTTGTGGGCGCTGCGCGGCGGCGGCGGAAACTTCGGCGTCGTGACAAGCTTCCTGTTCCGCGCCCATCCAGCGGGCATGATCTACGGCGGGCCGATCATCTTCGATCTCGCCGACGGCGCCGCTGTGATGAAGTGGTTCCGGCAGCACCAGCCGAAAGCCGAGGACGAATTCAACATGTTCCTTGGACTACAGGTGGTCCCGCCCGGCGATCCCTTTCCGAACGAGCATTGGTCGAAGAAAATGTGCGTACTCGTCGTCTCGCACAATGGGCCGCTCGCGGAGGGAGAAAAGGCGGTCAACGCAGTTCGGGCTGTCTTGCCAAAACCGATCATCGACTGGGCTCAGCCGATGCCGTACACGACGATCCAGACGCTTTTCGATCCCCTGCTGCCCAAGGGGCTTCAGTGGTACTGGAAGGGTGATTTCGTCAAAACTTTGCCGGACGACGCGGTGGACGCGCATATGGCCCACGCAGCCAAGCTTCCGACCGGGCTTTCCGGAATGCACATCTATCCGATCGATGGCGCTGTCCAACGGCGGAAGCGCGACGCGACCGCATGGGGTTACCGCGACGCGGCCTGGTCGATGGTGATCTTTGGGGTCGATCCCGACCCGGCGAAGGCGCCCGCGCTGAAGAAATGGGCGCGCGACTACTGGGAAGCGGTGCATCCGTTCAATCTAGCCGGCGCCTATGCGAACTTCATGATGGACGACGAGGGCGAGTCGCGCGTCAAGGCGGCCTACGGCGAGAACTACGATCGCCTCGCAACGCTCAAGAAGAAGTATGACCCGACCAACCTGTTCCGGGTGAATCAGAACATTCGTCCGGCGTCCTGACCGGTCGCGGCCAGGGAATCTCCGTTTGGCTCTGCCTGCCTGGCGCCTAGGTATACGCCATCGATCCGTTCGTCAGCCTGTTACGCTGACTTCCCGCCGCCATCTCCTTGTCGAAGACATGATCACGAGTCTTCGACAAGGAAAGTCCGATGCGCAATTCAACTTTGAAGGCCGTTGCAGGATCGCTGGCGGCTGTCGTCCTGGTCGTTTCCCTCGGAACCTCGCCGGTGCTGGCGAGAGGCGGCGGCGGCCATGGCGGTGGCCGAGTCCATTTCGGCGGGGGTGGTTTCGGCGGCGGTTTTCACCCAGGCGGTGGTTTTCGCGCAGATGGCGGTTTTCACCCAGGCGGCGGTTATCGCGTGGGCGGGAACGGCGGCTATTACGGCCACAACCACTACTACGGCGGCTACGACGCCTGTGCGCTGAACCCGCTTTATCTGTTGAATCCCGGCTATCCATATTCGTGTTAGGGGGCCGATCTTCTCCGGCCCAAGCGACGGCGCGCACATCGCGAGCGTGACGACTGCCGCGATCGGCGCCAGAAGCCGCCGCGCGACGCAGCCAAATCTGCGAACGGCTGCTTTCGTCTCCGTCGGCGGCTATTCCTTCACCGCTCCGGTCAGACTCGAGACATAGTACTCGACGAAGAACGAATACATGATCACCACCGGCAGCGAACCGAACAGCGCCGCCGCCATCAGCGAGCCCCAGTGATAGACGTCGCCCTCGACCAGTTCGGTGATGGCGCCGACCGGAACCGTCTTGTTCTCCGACGACGAGATGAAGGTCAGCGCGTAGATGAATTCGTTCCACGACAGGGTGAAGGCGAAAATGCCGGCCGAGATCAGTCCGGGAACCGCGAGCGGCAGCGTGATCTTCCACAGGATCTGCAGCCGCGTCGCGCCGTCGATCAGCGCGCATTCCTCGAGCTCGTAGGGGATCGTGCGGAAATAGCCCATGAGCAGCCAGGTGCAGAACGGAATGAGGAAGGTCGGATAGGTCAGGATCAGCGCCCAGTCGCTGTCGAACAGGCCGAGCTTAAAGATGATCGCGGCGAGCGGAATGAACAGGATGCTCGGGGGCACGAGATAGGCGAGAAAAATGGCGAGCCCCACATAGCGGGCGCCGCTGAACCGCAGACGCTCGATCCCGTAAGCCGCGCAGACGCTGCAGATGAGCGAGATCACAGTCGACGCGACGGCGATGAGCATCGTGTTGATGAGCCAGTTCGGATAGCTCGTCTCGAAGAACAGCTTCTCGATATGCGCGAGCGTCGGGCTGTGGACCCAGAACGGATTGAAGCGCGCGTAGTCGTAGAGCTCGTCGTCCGGCTTCAAGGTCGTCGTCGTCATCCAGTAGAACGGAAACAGGAGGACGAACAGGAAGACGGCGAGCGGCAGATAGAGCGTGACCACTCGTCTCGGCAGCCTCTCGAGATAGTCCATGCCTTCGGGCGCGCCCTTGCCGAGAGCCATGGTCAGTCCCTCGAGCCTTGCTGCCAGCGTCGCCGCTGCAATCCGAAGTAGCTGAACAGGATCGCCGCGAGCAGGAACGGCACCATGGCGTCGGCGATCGCCGCGCCTTCGCCGAGCCGGCCGCCGGTGATGGCGCGCTCGTAAGAGAGCGTCGCCATCAGTTGCGTCGCGTTGATCGGGCCGCCGCGGGTGATGGCGTAGATGAGCTGGAAGTCGGTAAACGTGAGCAGCACCGAGAAGGTCATTACGACCGCGATGATCGGCGACAGCATCGGCAGGGTGACAAACCGGAACCGCTGCCACGGGCCGGCGCCGTCAAGCGTCGCCGCTTCGTAGAGCGAGGGGGAGATCGTCTGCAGGCCCGCGAGCAGCGTGATCGCCACGAACGGGATGCCGCGCCAGACATTTGCCGCGATCACCGACCACCGGGCGTTCCAGGGGCTGCCGAGAAAGTCGATGTACTGGTGGATGAGCCCGAGCTTGATCAGCGACCAGGAGATGATCGAGAACTGCGGATCGTAGATCCACCAGAACGCGATCGCCGACAGCACCGTCGGGGTGACGAACGGCAGCAGCACGATCGCGCGGACGAGGGACTTCAGCGGCAGGCGGCGATTGAGCAGCAGCGCCAGATAGAGGCCGAGCGCGAATTTGAGCGCGCTGGCGACGACCGTGTACAGCAATGTGTTGAACACAGAGAGCCAGAATACGCTGTCATGGGCGAGCGAAATGAAGTTGCGGAGGCCGATGAAGCGGCCCGGCTGGCCGATCGATGCGTCGGTCAGGCCGAGCCAGAATCCGAGGCCAAGCGGATAGGCGAGAAAAACCAGCAAGAACGCCGCCGCCGGCGCAATCAGGGCGATGCCGAGAAAATTGCGATCGTCGAGGAGACGAAAAGCGAGCCCGCGCCGCGCCGGGATCGTTCGGGCGGCGCGGTAGGCCGGCGCGTTTGAGGCCATCACGCGCCTCCTCGGCGATCGTGTTCTGACAAGTAACCTCGGCGAATAAGTATCTCCCGCCTGTTGGTCGGCTCCTGCTATGGGCTTGCGCCTGATGCGCTCCTGACGCGCCGCTGGAAAGGCCGGCGGGGCTGGCTCAGGCGCTGTAGAAGCGCTTGACCCGTTCCGCCGCATCGTGCGCCGCATCTTTCGGCGACTTGTTCCCCGTGCATGCCTCGGCGAACATGTCGACGACGACGAAGTCGCCCATGGTCGCCGCCGAAGCGGCGCCGAGCGCGCCCGAATAGCCGTCGTCGAGCGCAAGTTTCAGGACGTCGCGGAACGGCGTCACCTTCGGATCGGCGGTCCAGACTGGATTGTCGTTCCAGGCCGGCAAGGGGGGCGCGATATAGCCGTTCGACTGCGTCTCCCAATAATCGACCTGGGGCTTCTCCCACATGAAGCGTAGATATTCGCGCACGGCATGGGGATATTTGGTGTAGGTGTAGGCGTAAGTGTTGAGGATGTTCTGCTGCTCGGTCGGCCGCCCGGCGGGCCCGATCGGCATATTGGCGTGATCCATGTCCGCCGCGATCGCCTGGAGAGCGGGATCGGGAGAATTCTTGGCGACGGTGTAGATCGATATGCCGTTGAGCGTCAGGCTGATCTGATCGGCGAGGAAGGCCTTGTTGTTGCTCGGATCGAGCCATGACAGCACGCCGTCGATATAGGTTCCATAGAGCTGCTTGGCGTATTCAAGCGCGGCGATGGTCTCGGGCGAATCGATGACGACGTTGTTGTTGTCGTCGACGGTCTTGCCGCCGAAAGCCCACAGGCACCATTGGCACCAGCCGTTGGCGTCGCCGGTAGCGTGACCGAGCGCAAACCCTGGCGGCTTGCCCGCCTTTTTGAGGCCCTGGCAGAGCTTGAGATATCCGGCGGTGTCCTTGGGAAATTCCTCGAAGCCGGCGGCGTGCATGGCGCTGATGCGGTAGTTCATGCAGCCGCCGGTGGCGCCGTGCGGCAGCGCGATCCAGCGCTTGTCGTGCGTCCCGTATTTGCGTGCGACCGGATACCAGCCGCCGTATTTGTCCCCGAGATATTCGGCGAGGTCGGTCAGGTCCAGGAGCTTTTCGGGGAACTTGAACGGGTCGTCGAGCGTGCCGAAGATGATGTCCGGCCCGGCTCCGACATTGGCGGCGACCGCCGATTTCGGGCGGATGTCGTCCCAGCTTTCCGCATCGACCCGCACCTTGACGCCGGTCTGGTCAGAAAACTTCTTGGTGTTGGCGACGAAGCTGTCGAACTCGGCCTGAATGAACTGCTTCCAGCGCAACACCCGGATCGACGCGCCGGGTTCCGGCGCCGGACCGTTCCAGGTCGAAGCCGCGCGCGCGACGCCGCCGGGAAGCATCAGGAGACCGGCCGCCGCGCCGGATTGCAGAACCTGCCGTCTGGAGACCTCGACCACTTCTTCCTCCCTCGCTCACACCGCGACGCATGGCGCGCAGTGTCGACTTTCGTTTGACATTACACTCGTTCGAAGCCTCGCGCCAACGCGTCCCTCGGCCGGCCCATTCTTCAGTCGCGCAATCGGCAGAGCCACTGCAGAGACAAGCCCGAACCGTTCACATCGATCGATCGCCAGGTAGCTCCGCGTCCACGGAAAGCGCCGGCTTCGGCGGTCGCGCAACAGCGCCCCTGGCCCGCGCCACCAGTCCCGCCAGCACAGCCTCTTGTTCCGGGGTAAGATCCAGGAGAGGCGCGCGAACTGGCCCGGCGGGACGGCCCACGACGCGAAGGCCCGCCTTGACGATGCTGACCGCGTAGCCGCGACGTTGGTTCCGCAGCGCGAGGTAGGGGACGAAGAAGCTCCGCACCGCTTCGCTCATAAACGCGCGGTCGCCCGAATGGACGGCCGCGAAGAAGCGCTGCGCATATTCAGGCGCAAAATTGAAGATGGCGGAAGAATAGGTCGAGACGCCGATCGCCCGATTGGCGGCGGCGAAAACTTCCGCCGTCGGCATCCCGCCGACATAGACCAGCCGGTCGCCAAGGGTGTCGCGAAGGCAGGTCAGTTGCTCGACGCTGCCATGACCGTCCTTGAAGCCGATCAAATTCGGACACGCGTCCGCCAGCCTTCGCATGGTGTCGAGCTCGAACAGGCAATTGTCGCGATGGTAGACGATGGCGCCGATTCCGACGGCGCGGCAGATCGCGACGATATGGCGGTAAAGCCCTTCCTGCTCGGCCTGGATCAGGTAGTGCGGCAGCAGCAGAATTCCGTCCGCGCCGGCCTTCTCCGCCCGCTTTGCAAATTCAATCGCCAGCGCAGCGCCATAGCCGACGCCGGCGACGACCGGCAGTCTGCCCCGGGCGGATTCGACCGCAGCCGCGACGATGGTCTCGTACTCCGCGAGATGGAGCGAAAAGAACTCTCCGGTTCCGCCCGCTGCGAACAAGGCTGCAGGACGGTGACCGACAAGATAGTCGATGTGCTCCCGATACGGGCCTGGCGCAAACGCGCCATCGTCGGTGAAATGCGTGACCGGAAAGGACAGCAGTCCCGACCCGATAGCCGATTTCAAACGCTCGGGGGAACGGGCCATGAAGCGATCTCTTCAGATCAGGAACCTTAGACCAGGATCAGGGCTGCCGGTCCCGCATCGCTGATCCGCTTGAAACAGTCCGGCGCTCCCGAAGACGACATGCAAAGCGCCAACGACTCCATCTTCCGCTGAACAGCGGCGTCACCGCTCCGCTTGGCGAGGCGCATCCGTCCGCCCACATATTCACCGGAACGGCGGACTCCCCATTGAGGAAAATCCGCCGCCGGGTCACATGAGCCGCGACCCAAGCGCGGCGAGTAACCGCCAGTCGCGTTGACTACGCAGAGCTGATCAGATTTCAGCCGACACGTAACTGGTGATCTCCATGCCGATGCACACTTCCACGATAACGGGCGTCGTCCAGGACATATTTCGCTCCCTTGACCGTTGGTGAGGGCGACCGCGGCCGCCTCCATCCCAGACTATATCGGAAGCAACGTAGCGACAAGGAGATTCGTATGATGACCTTATATCTGATATGCGCAATCGGCGCCGCCGCCGGGTCCCCCGGGGACACGCCCCGGGTCGATGAACGCGGGTCGCTGGAGTGGGATGATCGCAGGAGGCCGCAGGCGTTGGCTTAAGCGCGGACTTGTGGCGTAGGCGGCTCGTGTAATAATCGTCTATGGGGAATCGATCGGCAAACCCGGTGAAGAAAAGCAAAACACTCTCTCTCGCGCTAGGCCCGGCGCTCAATCGGACCCAGGAGCTGACTCAGCGGCTGACCGCCGAGATTCTCAGCGGCCGCCTGCAGCCGGGCGCTCGCCTGCCGACCGAGCAGGAGCTCTCGCTCGCCACTGGCGTCAGCCGCACGGTGGTGCGGGAGGCGGTGGCGGCGCTCCGGGCGGATGGCTTGGTCATGACCCGCCAGGGGCTGGGCGCGTTCGTGCCGGCGGACGTGCAGCGCCGGCCATTTCGCATCGATCCCGATGGGGTGAAATCCGCCAAGGATGTGCTGCAGATCCTCGAATTGCGCATGGGCTTGGAGATCGAGGCGTCGGGGCTCGCCGCCGAGCGCCGGACAAGCCACGACCTCGTCGAGATCGAGGCCGCCCTGCGGACGATCGAGGCCGAAATCGAAGTCGGCGGCAACGCAGTCGATGCCGACTTCCGGTTCCATCTGGCGATCTTTCGCAGCGTCCACAATCGCTACTTCCCGCAGTTTCTCGAGTTTCTGGGGAATTTCATCATTCCCCGCCAGATCCTCAATATCGCGAACGGCAGCGACCCGGACCGGGTCCGATATTTGCGCCGGATTCAGACCGAGCACGTTGCGATTTACCAAGCGATTCGCAGCCAGAATACCGCGGCCGCCCGCAAGGCGGCGCGCCGGCACCTGTCAAACTCCCTGAACCGCTACCAGGAGATAAGCTCGCGCGCCTCGCGTCGCGCCGAAGCCGCGCGACTGGCGGAGGCCGAGTGACGAGCGGAGCCGCCGCGAATTTCTTCGTACGTTGCTGCGGGCCGATTTCGACGAAATAGCTGCCAGCGCTCTCGCCGACGACGGCGCGCTCGATCGCCCAGCCCTGCCGCGCGTAAGCCGCGAGATAATCGTTGAAGCGATGCGGGACCAGGGACGTGGTTTGGAACGCCGTGATCATGCGACTCTCCCGTCATCGCGCCAGTTGCGTCAGGCCGGTCGGCGGCCCATCGATCGCGGTCCAGCCGCCGTCGACGAACAACGTGCTCCCGCTCACGTAGCTCGCCGCATCGGAGGCCAGAAACGCCACGGCGCACGCGACTTCGTCGGCCTTGCTCCAGCGATTGAACACGG
>JBAUXQ010000493.1:0-3088 GCA_049584355.1 Roseiarcus sp.
CTGTCGCCTCGCTGAGGCGCAGCGTGACGCGCTGGCGCGCAGCGGCGATCGCCGCCTCGATCATCGCTGGCGTCCTGGCGGTCGGATTCATCGCCCGCGAGGCGACGCGCGAGGCCGTCCCGCATGAATACGTCGCCATCCTGCAGAAGGACGCGGCTTCGCCCGCCTTCGCGATCACCGTCAATCTCGACACCCGCGAGTTCACGGTGCGTCCGGTCGCGGCGACCGCGCCGCCGGGCAAGGCGTACGAATTGTGGCTTATCGACCCCAAGATCGGCGCGCCGCGGTCGCTTGGCGTGATCGCCGCCGATAGCGCGACCCGGCGCGCCAATCTCACGCAATATGATCGCGCCGTTGTCGAGGACGCGACCTACGCCGTCACCGTCGAGCCGCCAGGCGGCTCGCCCACCGGCCAACCGTCCGGGCCGCCGGTCTTCGTCGGCAAGCTGATCCCGGTCGGACCCTGAGACGCCGGTCTCGGTTCGGCGCTGATCGCCCCGAATCGACATCGCTTCCGGCTCACGATTCGCTGAACCGCGGCCGCCGGCGTTGCGGCTGATAGCCCATTGTTTCGATCAGTTGGCCAAAAGTATACCACATCCTCTACAGAGATATCGCGGGGCCATACTAGGTCTCGGCGCCGCCTCAGCAAGATTGTGCAATAATCCCTGCGACCAGCGCAGTGATCTCGGTTCTCCTCGGCGACAAGCCGAGCGGGGCATCGCGCAGGCAACGTCTATGAACTTCAACTACCTGCCGAAAGCCGTGCGCGAGTCTGATCGCTCATTGCTTACGGCATCGGAGATATGACATGAAACGCTTATTCCTGACACTTCTGTCGACGGGGGCAGTTTGCGCCGTCTTATCCGCCACGCCTGTCGCCGCGCAGGAAACGATCACCGGCGCGCCTCCAGGCCAGGCGCCGGTAACCGCCGAACCGCCGCCGACCCCTGGCGACTATCACATTCAGATGCCGTCCATGCAGGCCTCTGACAGCACGCAAGGGCACGCCGGATGCGCCGTCCTTGAGAACTCCAGGGCCGAGGGAGGGCATGCCGAGCTCACCGCCGTCTGCCCGTTTATCCCTTGATCGTCCTGTCAATGATCAGCGCCGCCTCACAAAGGCGGCGCTGGTTCGACGACAACATCGAAGTCCAGCCACCTCGGTTCGACACTGATCGCCACGATCTTCGGTGGGCCAACATCCATTTAAGTATAAAGCGCCAGTTCATGAAGCTTCTAATCGCCGTACTCAACTATTCGTGAGCGTGATCAACAACACGTGAAGGCTGCCTTTAGATCGCCTTCAAATTGCAGCGATATCGCCAGAATATTATGCAACAAGCCGGAAGCAGCATGACAGTTGCGCTCGTTACGCTCAAAACGCGATCCGCGCCACGACGCTGCGAACGCTGTAAACTCCAGACATCGGAGGTAACACCATGAAAAGCTCACTCGGTATTGCTATGTCCACTGCTGTAGTTGGCCTCTTCGTCTCCTTGACGCCGGCCGTTGCGCAAGTCGCGGGCAATCCCGGCGATATCCATGACAGGACGCTGTATATGATGGAGTCCGGTCAAAGCCCTGGTCAGTATGCCGGTGGCCCGGTCGCAGTCGGGCCGGGCGTCCTGGTCCCGAGCTTCCTGCAGCCCGGCGGTGCGCCCGGTTGCGGCGTGACCCAGGACTTTAACGGAAGGTACACGAGCGTCTGCGGTCTCTGACGCGCTGACAATCCTGCGCTGAAGCTGAGCGCCGCCCGCGTGACGGGCGGCGCCTGCGTTTTGCCGCGCGCGAATTGACCCCCGCGCCGCCGGCGGCCCGGTTCATGGTGAGCCGGTCTGCCTTCGATCGGAACCAATCGCGTTTGCGAACGTTTCAAGGTCTGCTCCGGCGCGCGACCCGCAAGCGTAGCGGTCGGCAGAGGCGGTCAACACCGTCAAGGACGGCGCTACTCCTCTTCCACCGCAGCGATGCTCGCAATCCCAGCGTCCGGGAAACAGGAGGACCTGATGAACAGTGCATTTTTGGTCGCGTCGGCCGCAGCATTGGCGGGCCTCACCGGATTCGGCGTTCGCACACAGGACTTGACGCCCGCTCAAGATCTGAGCTCGCAGGAGAGCGGCCAAGGGGCAGGAGTTTTTTCTCGGTGGCTGACGGCCGACGCGCCCGAATGCGTGCCCGTCTCCCAGATCGGCTCGGTGTCTCGGTTGACGAAGCTCACGCCCGAACAGTTCCAGTTCGTGCGCGCCCTCTACGTCGCCATTCCCCCGGTTTCGCGGGAGCTTCCGCCGGGCGATAGCGCGGTGGTGGCGACCGCCAACGGCAAGTCGATGATCGCGCTCGTCGCCGGCGATCAAGCCTGCGCGCGCTTCCTCGCTCCGGATTTCGTTCTGTCGATGCTGGCGGAGGTCGGCAGAAGCGACGTCGGAATGATTGGCCAGCCGATTTGAGGTTCCCATAAACCGCGAACAGCGCCGAGGCCGCAGGGCTGCGACGGCCTCGGCTTTGAGCGGCGCTATTGCCGGCCGCGCCGTTCCCTTCTATGGAGTCGATAAGGGTTCGAGTCGGAATGATTGCGCGTTGCAAGTCCCGCGACCCGTAACGGGCCTGCCGAGCAACGGCGGTCGATCGCGCGGGTTGGGGCGAGGGGAATGCTGAAATATTCCGGGGCGCTTATTCTCGCCGCCGCACTCGGCGCGGCGCCGGCGGTCGCCGCGGACCTGCCGACCAAGAAGCCGCCGCCCGAGCCTTTGGTCGCTCCGCCGCTGCCCTCGACCTGGCGTTTCGAGATCACAGGATACGGCTGGGGGACCAGCATCGCGGGAAGCACTGGCTTCGGCTCCCTGCCGACGCTGCCTTATTACGCGAGCTTCGGCAAAGTGCTCGAGCACTTTCAAGGCGCATTCATGGGCAGCGTGGTCGCCCGTAACGACATGTTCATCGGCGGAATCGATTTTATCTGGGCGCGGATCGGCGGGTCGAGCACCCTTAGCAACCCGGACAATGCACTCTACGGCGGGAAGACGAGCCTCACTCTCAACGAGAGCGCCATTACCGCTTTCGGCGGCCTTCGCGTGCCGCTCGGCGT
>JBAUXQ010000494.1:0-2104 GCA_049584355.1 Roseiarcus sp.
ATTTCCTGTCGTCCGAATGCGTGTCCTGCGGCGCCTGCGTGCAGGCCTGCCCGACCTCGGCGCTCAACGAAAAGTCGGTCATCGAAATGGGAGCGCCGGAGCGCACGGTGGTGACGACCTGCGCCTACTGCGGCGTCGGCTGCGCCTTCAAGGCGGAGTTGAAGGGCGACGAGGTCGTTCGCATGATCCCCTACAAGGCCGGCAAGGCCAACGAGGGCCATTCGTGCGTCAAGGGCCGGTTCGCCTATGGCTACGCCACCCACAAGGACCGCATTCTCAAGCCGATGATCCGTGGCCGAATCGAGGATCCGTGGCGCGAGGTCTCCTGGGGCGAGGCGATCGCCCATGCGGCGAGCGAGTTCAAGCGCATCCAGTCCCAGTACGGCCGCGACGCGGCCGGGGCGATCAGCTCCTCGCGCTGCACCAACGAGGAAGTGTTCCTGGTCCAGAAGCTGGTGCGCGCCGGGTTCGGCAACAACAACATCGACACTTGCGCCCGCGTCTGCCACTCGCCGACCGGCTTCGGCCTGTCCAAGACCTTCGGCACCTCGGCCGGCACCCAGGATTTCAAGTCAGTCGCGAAGGCGGACGTCGTGGTCGTGATCGGCGCCAATCCGACCGACGCCCATCCGGTGTTCGCCTCCCGCCTCAAGAAACGTCTGCGCGCCGGCGCCCGCCTCATCGTCGTCGACCCGCGCCGCATCGATCTGGTGAGGAGCGCGCACGTCAAGGCCGACCATCATCTGGCGTTGAAGCCCGGAACCAACGTTGCGGTCCTCAACGCGATGGCCCATGTCGTCGTTACCGAGGGCCTCGTCGATGAAGCCTTCGTCCGCGAGCGCTGCGAACTCGGCAATTTCGAATCCTGGGCGCGGTTCGTCGCCGATCCCGGCCATTCGCCCGAGGCGACGGCGGCGGCGACCGGCGTCGATCCGCACGAACTGCGCGCGGCGGCGCGTCTCTATGCGACCGGCGGCAATGCGGCGATCTACTATGGCCTTGGCGTCACCGAGCACAGCCAGGGCTCGACGACAGTAATGGCGATCGCCAATCTGGCCATGGCGACCGGCAACATCGGCCGCGAGGGGGTCGGCGTGAATCCCTTGCGCGGCCAGAACAATGTCCAGGGCTCGTGCGACATGGGCTCGTTCCCGCACGAGTTCTCCGGCTACCGCCACGTGTCGAACGACACCGCCCGCGAGACGTTCGAGCGCCTCTGGGGCGTGCCGCTCAGCAACGAGCCGGGCTTGCGCATCCCCAACATGATCGACGAGGCGATCGACGGCTCGTTCAAGTGGCTCTACGTCCAGGGCGAGGACATCGCCCAGTCGGACCCCGACACGACCCACATCACCGCTGGCCTGAAGGCGATGGAATGCGTCATCGTGCAGGATCTCTTTCTCAACGAGACGGCGCGCTACGCCCATATCTTCCTGCCCGGCGCGTCGTTCCTGGAGAAGGACGGCACGTTCACCAACGCCGAGCGCCGGATCAGCCGGGTGCGCAAGGCGATTCCCCCGCTTGCCGGAATGGCCGACTGGGAGGTGACGATAGCGCTGGCTAATGCGCTCGGCGCGCCAATGCGTTACAATCACCCGAGCGAGATCATGGACGAGATCGCGGCGACCACGCCGACCTTCAAGGGCGTCTCCTACGCCCGCCTGGACGAGCTCGGCTCAATCCAGTGGCCGTGCAACGACGCGGCGCCGACCGGCACGCCGGTCATGCATGTCGACCATTTCGTCCGCGGCAAGGGCCAGTTCATGCTGACCGAATATCTCGCCACCGAGGAGCGCGCCGGGCCACGCTTCCCGCTCCTTTTGACCACCGGCCGCATCCTGTCGCAATACAATGTCGGCGCCCAGACGCGGCGCACCGCGAGTACGGTCTGGCACCACGAGGACGTGCTTGAGATTCACCCCTTCGACGCCGAGCAGCGCGGCGTGCGCGACGGCGATCTCGTGGCGCTCGCAAGCCGCATCGGCGAAATTTCGCTCCACGCCAATGTCACCGAGCGGGTGCAGCCGGGGGTCGTCTATACGACCTTCCATCACGCCGTGACCGGCGCTAACGTGGTGACGACCGACAATTCCGACTGGGCGAC
>JBAUXQ010000495.1:0-2227 GCA_049584355.1 Roseiarcus sp.
CGCGAGCGGCTGGCTGAGGCCATGCGCGACATCCGCGCGGCGCTGAACGGCGGCGAGGCGGAGGAGGGGGACTTGAGCCTGCGGCCCCTTCGGCCGGGCGACGTCGGCTGGATCATCCATCGCCAGACCGTCCTCTATCATCAGGAATACGGCTGGGACTGGACTTACGAGGGTTTGGCGAGCCGCATCCTCGGCGCCTTCGTCGCCGAATTCGATCCCGCCCGCGAGGACGGCTGGGTCGCCGAGCGCGGCGGCGCGATCGTCGGCTCGATCTTTCTGATGAAGAGCGACGACCCTGCAGTCGCCAAGCTGAGGCTGCTTTATGTCGAGCCGAGCGCGCGGGGACTTGGCCTCGGCCGCACGCTGGTCGCAACCTGCGTCGGGCGGGCGCGCGAGCTCGGCTACCGCGAGCTCACGTTATGGACCAACGACGTGCTGGTCGCGGCGCGGCGCATCTATCAGGCGGCGGGCTTCCGCCTCATCAGCGAAGCGCCGCACCATTCGTTCGGCCATGACCTTGTCGGGCAGACCTGGACGCTCGACCTCGGCTGAGGCGGGTTACGTCGGAAACCCGCCCCCGCAAGCAGGGCGGCGGAGCGAGCGGCGATTGTCGCTCACGCGCAAGCGCGGAAGGGCGGCTTGACAGGGCGTCGGGGCGCCCGACAAAAGGCGCGCACATGCTGACGCCTGACGAACTTGCCGCGATTCCGTTCTTCGCCGCGCTCTCGCCCGTGGCCCTCGCCGATGTCGGGCGGGCGGCCGCGGACATTCGTCTCAACGCCGGCGAATACGCGGTCTATGAAGGCGAGCCGCCGGCTCTCTTCGTCGTGCTCGAGGGGATCATTGAAGTCATCAAGCTCGTCGACGGCATCGAGCGCAAGATTGGAACGCGCTTGCCCGGCAAGATTTTCGGCGAGGTTCCGCTCGTTTTCGGCACCCAGTTTCAGGCCGGCTTCCGAGCCGGCGAGCCGACGCGAGTGCTGAAGCTGGAGGCGCGGCCCTATTACGCCGTCGCGGCCTCTTCGCCCGAGCTTGCGAGGTCAATGGACGAACAGGCTCGCGAGCGTATCGGCGGATTGCAGAAGATTGCGGCGGAGCCGCCCAGCGCTCGGGTCATCCTGTTCGGAAACCGTTGGGATGGCGGCTGCCTCGACCTTCGCCGTTTTCTTGAGCGCAACCAGATCTCCTTCACCTGGCTCACGCCGGACGACCCCAATCTCTCCGACCATTGGCCCGGGCAGCCGCCGGCGGAGAGCGAATGCCCGGCGCTGCGGCTCACCGACGGCGCGACGCTCATCCGGCCAGAGCCGCGGGAGTTCGCAAGCCAGCTTGGCCTTCAGACCGTTCCGCGCTTCGAGGACTACGACACGGTCATCATTGGCGGAGGACCGGCGGGTCTCGCCGCCGCCGTCTACGGAGCCTCGGAGGGCTTGCGCGCCATCGTGGTCGAGCGGGAGGCGCCGGGCGGTCAGGCGGAGACCTCGTCGCGGATCGAGAACTATCTCGGCTTTCCGAGCGGCATCTCGGGTTCGGAACTGGCGAGCCGGGCGCTCCGCCAGGCCAAGCGCCTGGGCGCAGAAATTCTCGTGGCGCGGAAGATCGTCCGCATCGATCCTCATGCCCGCCGGATCGTGTTCGACAACGAGGAGATCATTCGCGCGCGCACCGTCATCATCGCGTCGGGCGTGAGCTGGCGACGGCTGGACATAGACGGCTTCGACCGGCTGCTTGGCAAGGGCATATTCTACGGTGCGGCGCGAAGCGAAGCAGCCGTCGCGCAAGGGCTCGACGTCCATCTCATCGGGGCCGGCAATTCGGCCGGGCAGGCGGCGATCTTTTTCTCCAACTACGCGCGAACCGTGACCTTGATCGTCCGCGCCAAGTCGCTCGAAAAGAGCATGTCGACCTATCTGATCGACCAGATCCGCAACAAATCCAATATCCGCGCGGCGCTGCGCTCCGAGGTCAAAGCTGTCCACGGCGACAGCCACTTGACCGCGATCGAGATCATCGACCGGAGCACGAACGAAGTCCGGCGCGAAGATTCAGGTGGATTGTTCGTCTTCATCGGCGCCGACGCGGAAACCGGCTGGCTGCCGCCGGAGATCGCGCGCGACCCCCGCGGTTACATCCTGACCGGCGGCGACGTGGTGAAAGCGGGCAGCTGGAAGGAAAGCCGCGACCCCTATCTTGTCGAGACCAGCGTTCCGGGCGTATTCGCCTGCGG
>JBAUXQ010000496.1:0-2858 GCA_049584355.1 Roseiarcus sp.
GGCCCGGCGACGAGAGCCTGCGATTTGGCGGCGGGCGCGGGTTCGGCGGAGTCGGCGTAGGCGGGGCCGGTCGGCAGGTTGCGTTTCGCTTTTGCGACCACTTCCGGGCCCGCGTCTGCGATCTGGACCTGCGGCTCGGCGACCCCCCCACCGCCGCCACGGCCGCCGCGCGCATTGCCGGTGATCGTGGCTTCCTGGCCGCCTTCCTCCTCCGCGTCGTCAGCGCCGCCGCCGCGGGCGCCGAACAGCCAGGAGAAGATGCCAAATCCGCCGCCCGCCACTTGTACTTGGCCGCCGCGGGCTTCGATCTCCGCCCGCGCCTGCTCGTAGCCGGGCATCGGCTGTCCGTCGGCCGGGATGAACACCGTCTTTCCGTCAGGGAAAAGCCGCGTCATCGCGTCCCTGCTCATCCGCGGCCAATAGCGGACCGAACCGCTGTCGATATGCACCCAGGGCGTCATGCCGGTCGGGTAAAAGCCGACGCCGCCCTCCTCCATGCGCATGGCGATGTCGCGGATGCGCGCGGGGCCGACGTCGATGAAATGGGCGTCGATCGCCTTGCCTTCCATGTGCTGCGAATGTTCGGCCACCTGACGCGACCGCCGGCGCAGCATGGCGTTGGTCTGCGGCGAACGGTATGCGGAGAGAACGTCGATTGGCTGTGTCGACCCCGACTCGCGGTAGACCTCCCAGATGATGTCGAACAGGTGGGGGTCCATCTTGGTCGGCTCGTTGAGCCGCCAGTCGCGGCAGAACCAGTTCAGCTTGTCGAGAACCGCCTGGTCATAGACGCCGTTGACCATGAACGTGAACGAGCCGGACTCATTGGTGTGCTGGTCCGACAGTACGACGGTCCGCGTGTCGCCGTTGGCGACCGCCGATTCGGTCGAGTTCGGGACGACCCAGGCCGCAATGAATGCCGCAGCCACCGCCAACTGCGCCGCCGCCCCGCCGCGGCCGGCGCTCATGATCACCTTAAAACCCGCCAACAAACGATCCTTCCCCAACACGGCGCGACCGGCGGCGAAGCCGGAGGACTGTGCCTTCCCGTACCGTACGCATACGCTTTGGCCGGGTTCTCTCCCGCCGGCCCCTACGCGACCTGCCGAGCGCGCGTCCCGCGGCGCGCTATATTCGGACCCTCGCATTGTGACGAACACGTCACAGTTAGGCAAAAAGCGATTTGCGCCAACGATAGCCCGATCTCGCGACCCTTTCAATCTTGACTTGCCTGAGCGAGTATGCCCTCGACCCTCCGGGTCACCCCGTAGATGTCCGGCCGCTCCCGCGGCTCACCGAATTCATCAATGAATTCAGTGAAGTATTCGATGTGGATGGGCAGCGGGCGGGGCAGGAAGACGGTCCTTTCCGCGCCCCCGAACTTCGCCTCGATTCGCTCCGCTGTCCACCCGCTCGTTTGAGCGTCGAGGACGACCTCGGCCAGACTCAGGGGGTCTTCGACTCGGATGCAGCCGTGGCTGAAGGCGCGCGCGTCCTCGTCGAACAGTTCCCGCGACGGCGTATCGTGCAGGTAGACCGCATGGTCGTTCGGAAACATGAACGCGAGTCGCCCGAGCGCGTTGTCTTCGCCCGGCAGCTGGCGCACGGTGAGCCGTCCGCCGACCGTCTTGACCTCGTAGCCGCGGCGGCCGAGCGAGCCGAGCTTCGGCATGAATTCCTTCTTGATGATCGAATCGGGAACCTGCCACGACGGATTGATGATGACGTAGCGCATCACGTTGGAGAAGATCGGCGTCGGCGTTTCCGGCTTGCCGACGATCACGCGCGCCTCGTGGACGACCGCATCGCCCTCCATGACCGCGACCGAGAAGTCCGGGATGTTGACCTCGATCCTCCGCTCGCCCATGTCGCGCGGCTCCCAGCGCCACATCTCCATATTGGCGAGGATCGCCGACCGCTGGCGGGCAAGCGCGCTGAACGCGAGCGCGGCGTCGGCCGAGGCGGTATGGATGCGCCCGCCGGCCGGCCGTTTCGCCGGGCGGACCGCGTGGGCCGGTTGTGGATCGGACGCGATGTCCACGGCGGATCGTGACGCGCTCGGCGCGGTCTCGATCAGCCTCCGCCACGCGTCCCTGAGGTCCCGGTAGCCTTTCTGCGGCGGGTTGAAATCAGCGAGCCGCCGGGCGGGATCGGGCGCTTCCGCGGTCTCCGCGAGGGCCGCCCCCGGATCGGCCAAGCTCGGCGCTGCGAAGATGAGCGGCGAAACGCGCGCTGGAGGGACGCGCGATCCGGTCGCCTGCTCGGCATAGATCACCACGGCCTCGGCGATCGTCGTCTCGGCGTCGGCGAGCGCGTCCGGGCCGAGGCCGGCGCCGATCTCGTGCGTCAGCGCCACGGCGGGAAGAGTGAGGCCGTCGTCCCTGGCGCGTTTCAGTTGGGTGAGCGCGGCGCGTCCGGCCTGGGTCAAGCCGTCAACGCCGACCCATACCGGCTGGTAGTCGCGCGCGGCGTAGAAGAACGCGATCGCCGCGCGGGCGGCGCGCCAGTCGCCGGCGCCGAGAGGATTCGGCTGATCGGCCTCGGCGACGAGCCGCTCCGTCGCCGCCTGGAGCGCGGCCTGCATCGGCGACAGTGAGGGAGTGGGGGTAGCTTCGGGGACCGGCGGCGGCAGGTTGTCTTGCGGGCCGGGCGATTCCCGAGGCGCGGGCGCCGTCGCAGCGGCAAAGCCGCTCACGGGGGCGGGGGGACCTCCTGGCAGAGCGGCTGCGTCGCCGGACGCGATCGCCGCGACGGCCGAGTCGCCGAACTTTGGTTCGGCGAACAGCACGAGTCTCAGGGCGTCGTCCTGCGGCGCGCGCGCGGCGTTGAACGCCGCGATCAGGGGACTGACGTCGCCC
>JBAUXQ010000497.1:0-2836 GCA_049584355.1 Roseiarcus sp.
AAAGAGCTCAAGAAGTACCACCGCGCTTTCGCCAAGCCCCGCGACGGGCTGACGAAGGACGGGACGATGATCTACTTTGCGCGCAAGCAGGACTGCGAGGCCTGCGCGCTCAAGCCCAAGTGCTGCCTGAACGTTCCTGCGCGCAAAATCGCGCGCTCCGTTCATGAAGCCGCGCGCGACAAGGCCCGTGCGATCGCAAATACCGAGGCCTACGCCGTCTCATGTCGCGAACGAAAGAAGGTCGAGATGCTCTTCGCTCATCTGAAGCGCATCCTCAGGCTCGGTCGATTGCGTCTGCGTGGCCCGACCGGAGCCAAAGACGAGTTCCTATTGGCCGCCACCGCCCAAAATCTGCGGAAACTGGCGAAGCTCATCCCCCTTCCGGCGCCGACCTTCGCCACATGAGGCGCAGAGGCGCGGCTTTGCCTCTCTGACAGCCGCAGTTCACGCTGCTCGCGCTCGCCTGAAGACAGGGTTCTTCAACGAAATCGACGTTAAGCAGTCATTACGAGTCGTACGCGGACGTCGCAGTTGGGGAAACGGACCTTGCCTGACGCGGCCCCCAAGCGGGCGTTCCGAGGCGACCCACCGCCCTCGACGCGAAGCCGAAGTCGCTGCGTTCTGGGAGTCACAAACGGAACACTGAATCCGGACGTTACGAACGGCGCCGGGCGCCGCCCGTTTCCGAACGGACGCCACGACGATCAGGTCGACAGCGTCTCCCAGTTCCTGTGCTGGTGGCAGAAAGATCAGGCGAGGACGCAGGAGACGTTTCCCATGCCTCTTGCCCCTACAAGGCCGAGATTGTGGCCGGGCTGAGAGATAGTTCCTTTGGCCCGAGTGGCCACCTACCTTAGGGGGCCGGCTCCCGACGGAGCGTTGACGAGATTGCGTAGCTTTCCCTCGCGCAGATAGACCATCGCCGTTTCGACCGCCAGTCGGCGAGCGTCTCTGACGCTTTCGGGGCTGGACCAGGCAGCGTGGGGCGTCACGATCAGGCGTTCGCCAACGATCGGATCGGATCGGTTGCGGTAGGCCATGGCGACAATATCGTCTCTCTTCGGCGGCTCGATCGGCAGCACGTCGATGCCGGCGCCGGCGATTTCGCCGTTGTGCAGCGCGTCGAGAAGCGCCCGAATGTCGACAATGGCGCCGCGCGCTGTATTGATGAGGATTGCATCGCCTTTCATCTGCGCGATGGTTGCGGCGTTGATCATCTCGCGCGTTTCGTCGGTCAGCGGGCAATGAAGGCTGACCACGTCGCTCGCGGCCAAGAGACCCTTCAGGCTTTCGATGCGATCGACGCCGACGGCGATCTCCGAGCCGCGCGACACATAAGGGTCGTAGGCAACGACGGTCATGCCAAAGGCCTTGGCGCGGATGGCGGTTGCAACGCCGATGCGTCCGAGGCCGACCACGCCGAAGACGCGTCCGCGCAAGCGCCGGACCAGCGGGGCTCGCGTGTAGTCGAAGCCGGCAACCGGATCGGCGACCAGATTCTGGTGATAGCTGACAATGCCGCGGCGGAGGGCCAGCATCAGACCGATGGCGTGGTCAGCGACTTCGCTGGTGCCGTAGTCGGGCGTATTGCAGACCGGGATTCCAGCGGCGGCGGCTGCTGCGAGATCGATATGGTCGAAGCCGACGCCGGCGCGCACGACGATTCGGCAGCGCCTCAAGGCGGAAACGAAGGCGGCGTCGATCTTCATCTCATGCCAGACAACGAGCGCATCGCAAGCGGCGAGCAATTCGGGCGGCAGCTCGCTGAGCGCCCGGGCGCGGCGGATATCCCAATCGACGTCGCCGCCGGCCGTCTGGCGTTCGATCACGCCGTCGTCGGCATATTGCGCGTCCGGCGTGAGCAGGTGGAACGGGGCCATGGCTGTCCTATGCTTCGGCTTGAAGCCGGTAGTGGCGGAGGGCGTTGCCGCGGAAGAGCCGTTCCTTCTCGCTGTCGGAGAAGGAGCCGACGATGCTCTCAAAAGAACCGTAGAGCGCATCGAAGGAGCTGTAGAGCTTGTCGACCGGAAAGTTGCTGCCGAACATCACTCGTTCGACACCGAACCGGTCAATGACGTCGAGCACAAAGGGTCGGATGCCCACTTCGCTCCAACGCCAGTCGACCATGCCGAGGCCGGAGATCTTGGCGACGACATTCGGCTCGCCTCCAAGCTGCCTCATGCCTTCGCGCCAAAGCGCGAGGCCGGCCTCGTCGCGCTCGAGCGGCATGCCGGCATGGTTGACGATGATCAGCGTCCCCGGATTGCGGCGGGCAAGTTCGGCCGCATCGCCCATCTGCGCGGGATAGAGCTGGAGGTCGAACGAAAGGTCGTATTTGCGGAGCAAGCGGAAGCCGGCGAGCCAGGCGTCATCGGTCAGAAAGTCGTGGTCGGTGAAGGTGTATTTCGGGTCCCTGTGCCAGTTGACGATATGGCGGACGCCCCGGACCTTCGGAAAGTTCGCCTGCTCGGCGATGACCTTTTCGGCGTCAGGCTTGTGAAGCTCGACGCGGGCGACGATGCCGCTGGGGAGCCCTTCGCTCTTCGTCGTCTCCTGCAGCCACCGGGTCTCGATGACCGGATCGGCCGGAACGGCTTCGATGTGCACCGAGCCAACGACGTCGTAGTTCGCGGTGTCGGCACGGTAGTCCCGGAGGAGGTAGTCGCACGCGATTGGCTTGAGGTCGCCGAGCATGCCCTTGCCGGACGGCTTGTCCTGGAGCCAGGGGTAGTTGTAGCCGTGGCCGAGGTCCCAGAGGTGGTGGTGGGCGTCGACGATCTTTCGCTTGGCCATAGCCTTCTTTCCTGTCAGTCGCGGTCGTCGCGGGGGGTGAGGA
>JBAUXQ010000498.1:0-3490 GCA_049584355.1 Roseiarcus sp.
ACAACAGTAGAATTCGAACCGTTCGGCGACCCGCGGATCGTCGGGATCGAGGCGCGCGAGCGCCGCCTCGCTCGCGGGGTAGGCATGGAGCACGGTGGGCCGCCCGATTCCGAGATTGGGCTCGACCCGCTGGCTGAGGAGCCGGCTGAAAATGTCCGACCAGTCGTCGTCCGGCGCGACGCGCAGGCCGGCGTGCCTGGCCTGTCGGGCAAAAGTCTCGGCGTCGGGACGGCCGCCGATCGGCAGGCTGTCGTAGATGTCCACCCCGGCGTAGCGCAAGAACGCGTCCCGCACCGTGAGCAGTTCCGGCGGCTCGAACGGACTGGCCTCCCGGCCGCGAAACACGAAAGTCTTCGCGCCGGCGATATGGGCGGCGAGCGCGGTCAGCGCGACGCAATCGTCGACGAGGCGCTCGAGCGGCGCCCCGGCCCGATACCACTCCAGCATCGTGAATTCGGGCGCGTGCAGCGCCGTTCGCTCGCGATTGCGGAAAACGCCGGTCAGCGCGTAGATCCGCTTCTCTCCGGCGGCCAAAAGCTTCTTCATCGCGAATTCGGGCGAAGTATGCAGATAGGCGTCGCGCGGCGATCCGTCCGGCAGGACGAGCGCCGTCTTAAACCCGTGCAAGTGGGTCTCGTTTCCAGGCGAAGCCTGCAGGGCGGCTGGCTGCACCTCGATAAAACCCTTGGCGTCGAACCAGCGGCGCAGGAAGCTCGTAACCTGCGCGCGGGCGGCAAGCCGGCCGCGCCGCGCGGAATATTGGTCCCGGCTCCAGAACGGTTGCGACGCGGGCGAGATCAAGAGGCGCCTCGGCAAGAAAACAAAGACGATCGGAGCCGAACTCGACTGGCCTTTGGCGGCAAAATCGGTATGGTCGCGCCGAAATCGCCAACCCCGTTTTACAAGCGCGCTTTGTCGCGACGCCCGGCGCCAGTTCCGAGGACCAACACGTGAGAGTTATCGCAAGCTCGATCCGCAAGGGCAATATCATCGAGCGGGACGACGGTCAGTTGTGCGTCGTTCTTTCCGCTGAGAGCTTTCATCCGGGCAAAGGCACGCCGACAACGCAGATCGACATGCGACGCATTTCCGACGGGGTCAAGGTGACGGATCGGTTCAAGACCACCGAGCAGGTTGAGCGCGCGTTCGTCGAGGACAAGAATTTCGACTTCCTTTACTCGGACGCCGACGGCTATCACTTCATGAACGCCGACACTTATGACCAGATCCAGGTCGGAGCCGACGTGATCGGCGACCAGGCCCAATGGCTTCAGGAAGGCATGAAGGTCATCTTATCGATCTTCAACGACATCCCGGTCGCCATCCAATTGCCGCCCCGCGTCACGCTGGAGGTGACGGAAACCGAACCGGCGATGAAGGGCCAGACCGCGTCGTCGTCCTATAAGCCCGCCCGGCTTGCGAACGGCGCGCGGGCGATGGTGCCGCCGCACATCTCGGTCGGTACGAGGATCGTCATCCAGACCGAGGACGGCAGCTACGTCGAACGGGCGAAGGACTGAGCGCTTCGCGAGCGCATCGCCCCCTCCACCGTCCTTCGGACGGTTCCCCTCCCCCGCTTGCGGGGGAGGATGAGCGCGCCGCAACGGTCGCCTTCAATCCTCCCTTGCCGCGAAGCGGCGGTGGAGGGGGCGCAGCGTTATGGAGCGGATTCGTGACGTCCGCCTATTTGGCTGCCGGCTTCTCCAAATGGCCGCCGAACTGGAAGCGCATCGCCGAGAGCAGCTTGTTCTGGTAGTCCGCCTCGCCGCGCGAAAAAAATCGCTCATAGAGGGCGGTGCTCAACACCGGCACCGGAATGCCTTCGTCGATGGCCGCCTTGATCGTCCAGCGGCCTTCGCCTGAGTCGGACACGCGCCCGGAAAACTTGGAGAGCACGGAATCCTCGGTCAGCGCCGTCGCCGTCAGGTCGAGAAGCCAGGAGGCGATCACGCTGCCGCGCCGCCAGACCTCGGCGACGTCGGGCAGATCGATGTCGTATTTGTAATGGTCGGGATTGCTCAGCGGCGTCGTCTCGGCGTCGATTGTGTGAGTCTTGTTGCCGATGTTCGCTCCCCTGAGGATGTCCAGTCCCTCGGCATAGGCGGCCATGATGCCGTATTCGATGCCATTGTGGACCATCTTGACGAAATGTCCCGCCCCGTTCGGCCCGCAATGAAGGTAGCCGAGTTCGGCCGTCGTCGGGGCGCCCTTGCGGCCGGGGGTTCGCGAAATGGAGCCGCCTCCGGGGGCGAGCGTCTTGAAGATCGGATCGAGACGTTGCACCTCATGATCCGGGCCGCCGATCATCATGCAATAGCCGCGCTCGAGCCCCCAGACGCCGCCGCTGGTGCCGACGTCGATATAGTTCATGCCCCTCGACATCAGTTCATGGGCGCGGCGGATATCGTCGACATAGTAGGAATTGCCGCCGTCGATGATCGTGTCCCCAGCCTCGAGCGCCGGCAGAAGATCGGCGATTGTCTTGTCGACGACCGCCGCGGGAACCATCAGCCAGACAGCGCGCGGCTTTTCGAGCTTCTTGGCCAGATCCGCAAGCGAGGAGCTGCCGATCGCCTTTTCGTCGACCAGCCCCTCGACGGCCTTGGCGGACATGTCGAAGACCACGCATTCGTGGCCGCCGGTGAGGAGCCTGCGGACCATGTTGGCGCCCATGCGCCCCAGACCGACCATTCCAAGTTGCATGTGCAGCTCCTTCAGACGAGCGAGGGATTCAATCGCGGTTCAAGACCGTTTCGACCTTACCGTTGGGCGCAACTTCGTAGCAACCGCGGGACCCGCCCGGCCTGCCGGCGATTCGGATCTCGGGGCCTCCGCCCACATCAGGAACCCGCCCTTGAACGCATTCTCATTGTCGCCCAGCCGGCACCCCGGCGGCAGCTCCTTCAGAACCTTGGCGTTGCCGCCGCCGAGCACAATATCGTCGGGCTCGAGCGCGGCGACCAACCGGTCAACCACGTCGAAGACCTGCTTCCGCCACCCTTTCTTGCCCAGCCGCTCGAGCCCTCGCTCGCCGACATAGTCCTCATAAGTGGCCTTTTTGTAAGGGAGATGACCAAGCTCCATCGGCTCGACGATTCCGTCGATAATGAGCGTCGAGCCGAGCCCGGTTCCCAGGCCGAGGAACAGCATCTTGCCTTTCTTATAGCTGCCAAGCGCCTGCATCGCCGCGTCGTTGATGACTTTAACCGGCCGGCGGAACGCCTTCCTGAAGTCGAACCCCATCCAGCCGGGGCCCAGATTCTTCGGATCGGCGACCGGCCGATGGTGCAGGACCGGGCCTGGATAGCCGATCGACACGACGTCATAGCTCCAGTCGCCGGCGAGCTTCCGGACGCCTGCGACCATTTGCTGGGCGGTCATCTTTGGTCCGGAATCGAATTCCCGCTTTTCCGTCTGGCCTGTAACGAGGATTTTGACGTGGGTGCCGCCGACGTCGATGACCAGTACATCCATGGACCGCCCCATTGTC
>JBAUXQ010000499.1:0-6312 GCA_049584355.1 Roseiarcus sp.
AAGTCCTACAAATGCACGCTTTGCTCCGACCGCGTCACGGTTGGCAAGGAGCCGGCTTGCGTGAAGGCCTGTCCGACCGGCGCGATCATGTTCGGCTCCAAGGCGGACATGACGAATTGGGCGGGCGAGCGCGTCATCGACCTCAAGTCGCGCGGCTTCGAGAACGCGGGCCTCTATGATCCTCCGGGCGTCGGCGGCACGCATGTGATGTATGTGCTGCATCACGCCGACCGCCCGTCGCTCTATGCAGGCCTGCCGGACAATCCGAAGATCAGCGCCCTCGTCGAAGTCTGGAAAGGGTTCTTGAAGCCGCTCGCGGTGGCCGGCGTCGCGCTCGCCGCTGTCGCGGGATTTTTCCACTGGATCACCCTTGGGCCGAACGAGGTGCAGCCCGAGGATGACATTGCGGCCGCGAAGCTCGTTCGCGAGTCGGACGGCGCCGCCGGAGGACCCGCGACATGAGCTATCCGGCCGGGACTTTCATTCGCAATACGATGGCGGCCCGGATCAATCACTGGATCACCGCCGCCTGCTTCGTGCTGCTGATGCTATCGGGCCTGTCGATGTTCGATCCACCGTTGTTTTTTCTTTCCGACTTGTTCGGAAGTGGGCAGTGGGAGCGCGCGATCCATCCGTGGATCGGCTGCGTGCTGCTGGTGAGCTATGCCGGGCTCATCGCGCAGTTCTGGCGCGACAATTTCTGGAACCGGGACGACATCGCCTGGATGGGCGCGATCGTGCGCGTCTTGCGCAACGAGGAGGAGAGCGTTCCGGAGGTCGGGCGGTTCAACGCCGGGCAGAAATTCGTGTTCTGGTCAATGGCTTTGCTCGTGCCTGTCCTCTTCCTCACCGGCCTCGTGATCTGGGAGGTCTACTTTGGCGCAGCGACGAGCATCGAGACGCAGCGCGCCGCGGAACTCATTCACAGCTATGCGGCGATTGCGGCGATCATCATCTGGATCACCCATGTCTACGCGGCGATCTGGGTGCGCGGCTCGATGCGGGGTATGACCCAGGGCTATGTGACCCCCGGCTGGGCGTGGCGCCACCACCGCAAATGGCTGCGAAGCCTCGTGGCGACCGGCTCGCCTGGGCCTCGTCCGGGTCGCGCGGGCGAGAATTCATGAGGCAAGGCGAGACCGCCCCAAAAGGCGCATGGATCGGTAGCGCATCGGGCGGCGTCAAAGCGCCTGAGCCCATCATTCTTCCCGATCCCGGCCTGCGCTTTTCCCGCACCGCCGAGCGGCTCGAACAGCTGGCGGACGGCCATGCGGCCGAAGGCTGGCTTGCCTTTATGGCCGAGGTGTCGCGCGCGCAGGCCGCCGCCGCGGCTTCCCCATCGACGCCTCGCGTTTCCGACCAAGCCGCCATCGCCCAGGCGGTTGCGGCGCGCCTTCCGCCTCTCGCGGCCGACGGGCATCGCCGCGATGCGGCCTGGCGGGAGGGTCTTGCGATGATGCTCGAAAGCTTCGACGCAACGATGTTCCCACCTTCGGCGGCGGCTACGATTGCTGAACTGCGCAGACGCGACGCTATGGAAACGGAGAGGCTCGCCGGCGCCTTTTTGCGGGGCGGCGTCGATCCCGCCGACGCGGGCGCGGCTTTCTGGATCGCCGCGGCGTTGCAGGTCTATTTCACCGGGCTCTCGGCAACGCTGCGAATCGGCGACCTCAGACTTTTGGAACGCCGCGATCTCTGCCCCTGCTGCGGCTCGACTTCGTCAGCCAGCGTAATCACCGCCTCCGGCCAAAACCCGGGCGCGCGCTATCTCTATTGCTCGCTCTGCTCGACCGCCTGGCATCACACTCGCGCCGTTTGCCTCGTCTGCGGCGGCTCGCGCACGCTCTCGCTGCGCGGCTTTGACGGCGATTCCGGTCTCGCGCGCGCCGAAACCTGCGATGAATGCCAGACCTACAGCAAGGTCCTCTACGAAGCGAAAGACCCGGACGTCGACGCCTACGCTGACGATCTCGCGACGCTGGGTCTCGACATGATGATCGGCGAGGCCGGCTGGTCCCGTCACGCGCCCCATCCGCTGCTGCTGGTCAGTTAGGTCGGCCGACCATGCGCCGCCCGCTAGAAACCTTCGTGATTAACGTGGGCGACCTCGGCGGCGTAGGTCGAAGCGCGGGGGAACCAATACTCATGCGGCGGCTTGAACCCAGCACGTTTGACATCACCGATCGGCGGCCCGACGGCGGCGATCGCTTCTTCGCCGGTCGCGTTCGAGTTCTGGTGAGCGCGCACCAGCATAAAGACTGCGACGGCGAGCGCCGCGACGAGGATGAAATCCATCGAATTGCGAAATGACAACACGGCGGGGCTCCTCCTTCGGTTGGCGCTCAGACGCCCCTTTTTGCGCCGCAGCGGCAAGCTAAAACGATCAGTATCAGATGTTAGAGGATCATCCAACCGTGTCTGTGAGCCAGATCACGGCCACAAGTCTTCGCAGACGCCTTTTTGCGTTGCCAGATCCGGGATGACCGCGAGCGCGCGCGAGCCCCTCTCGCTGTTCACGCAGCCGCAACTCGGCCGACCAATTTCGCATCGCCATACGGCGCCGGCTCAATTCTTGCCGGTCCTCCTGCAAGACAGACGCACCGAAAAGCCGCCTCAGTTGACGGCCACCCTTGGCGAAAACAGAGCCTTATTGGCATATGTGGCTCGTTGAACACGCGTTACGGTTCGAGCGCACGATTCCGCCACCACGCCACGTCCACGGTCGCGACATCCTGCGCGAGCGTATTGACCGGCGCCCGCGGAAATGTCAGCATCGCCTAAAAGCAAAAGCGGATGACCGGCGCGCTTAATTTGGTCGGTCTGCGATCGGGTAGGACGGGTCGACATAGGGGAGCGCCGCCATGAAACCAAAGACCGCTGTTGGGTCGGCGACAGTCTTGGCGTTGTCGTGCGCGGCCGTTCCAACCATGGCGGCCGAATGTCAGACAAACGTTTATATTTCGTCTTATTTTTCCGGCGGCCCAAACGCAAATTGCACGATCGCAGACAAGACAATTCTTGGGATTTCGCAAAATGAAATTGCCGACAACGCAGGTATCCGGATTAACGATATCTTTGACACTCCCGCTGACGATCCAGGAATTGAATTCCAATTCACCACGCTCTTGTCGAGCGTCGATGGCGCGAGTTTTGTCTTTAGTGTCACTGCGCCCAGCAGCAGTTCCATCGATGGAGTGTCATTGTCTGTTGAGCAGATCCCTTCTGGATCAGCGACCCTGACCGCCTCACTTTCGAATAGCTTGGCTCTATCGGCTTCGCTGGGTGAATCCAACAGCATCAATTTTTCCCCGACCAGCAGCCTCATCGTTACCTTCTCGGAAGTTTCGTCGGGGGGGGATGATCAGGACGCCCCTAACGTCGACATCCGGTTCTCGGAGGGGCCTGCTGTCCCCGAACCATCGTCAGCGGCGCTGGTCGGGATCGGTCTTGCGGTGGGGGGTCTTGCGCGGTGGCGGAAGCGGCGCGCCAGCGCATCGAAGACCGGGTGACTGGGACTGGTCCAACCGACTAGGCGTCCTCCGGCGGGAAACCAGGCCGTGATCCTCTCTGGCGCGGATCGCAGCGAGGGTAAATCGGCGCCCAAATGAGCGGCCCGGAGAGGACATCGGGCGACACCCGCACAGATCGCCGGCGCCGCCCACAAGCGGTTCGGTTCTCGCGGACCCTGCGCGCTGGGCTTATGCATCATCAGGCTGGCCGGCTCGGCCGGGCGGAGGCGCTTTACCGCAAGATTCTCTTGGCTGACCCCGAGCATGCCGACGCCCTGCACTTGCTTGGCGTGCTCGCCTTTCAGTGTGGGCGAATGACGGCGGCGTTGCAGCTGATTGAGCGAGCGTTGCCGGCGCTGGCCACGCTGCCGGAGATTCACCTGAACCACGGCAATGTTTTGCGCAGCGCCGGTCGGGCGGCGGAAGCGGTCGCCAGCTATCGCCGCGCCATAACGCTGGAGCCGGACCACGGCATGGCGCACAACAATCTGGCGCGCGCGCTTATCGACATGGGCGCACCCGGAGAGGCGCTAGGAAGCGCCGGGCGAGCGGCCGAACTGATCCCGGACTTCGCTGGAGCGCACGCCAACCACGCCGGGGCGCTTCTGGGGCTTAGGCGGTTTGCCGAGGCGGAAGCGGCGCTGCGTCGCGCCTTGGCGATTGCGCCGGATGAGGCCGGACTGCACCTTGATTTGGGGTGCGCATTGCATCAGCAGAAACGGCTCGATGAAGCGGTCGTGGCGTACCGGCGTGTCCTGGAGATGCGGCCGGATTTTTGGGAAGCCCATAACAATCTCGGTTGCGTCCTGACGGATCTGAAGCGGCCGGATGAGGCGACGGTCTGTTTCGCCGCTGCGCTGCGCCTGGCCCCGGACAAGGCCGCCACGCTCCACAATCTCGGCAAGGCGCTGCGGGACCAGCACCGGCTCGGCGCCGCCGTAAAGTGCTTCCGCCAGGCGGTCGCGCTCAGCCCTGATCTTGCCGAGGCGCGTCTTGAGCTCGGGCGCGCACTGGCCAAAATGCGAATACTGGATGGGGCGGCGACCGCGCTCGGACGCTCCGCGCAACAGCTCGACCACGCGACGATCGAATGGTTCTGGGCGCGCCGGCGAATGTGCGATTGGGACGGCTACAGCGAGGCGGAGGCGGACGCACGACAAAAGGCGGACACTCAGATTTTTTTGCTGCTGGCAATGAAGTCGAGCCCCGCCGAGCAGCTCGATTGCGCGCGCCGGGCGGCCGCGGCGATGGCTTTGCCCAGACCGTCGGAACTGCCGCGCCCCCAAATCAGGCGGGGCGAACGTTTGCGCATCGGCTATGTATCGGCAAATTTCAGGGCTCATGCGGAAGCGTTTCTGATATCGGCCCTGATCGAGCAGCACGACAGGCAGGCGTTCGAGATTATCGGCTATTCCGCGGGTCCAGACGATGGCAGCCAGAATCGGGCGCGCCTCGTCTCCGCGTTCGATCGCTTCGTCGAAATCTCGCGCGCTACGGATCGCGATGCGGCGGTGACGATTTGTGCTGACGCAGTCGATATTCTGATCGATCTGAACGGTCATACGAGCGGCGGGCGACTGGCGCTGTTCGCCTATCGTCCGGCGCCCGTCCAGGTCAGCTATCTCGGCTACCCGGCAACCACCGGAGCGGACTTCATAGACTATATCCTCGTCGATCGGTTCGTTGCGCCGGCGGACCAGCAGCCCTTCTACACGGAGCGGCTGGCGCAGTTGCCGGATTGTTATCAGTGCAACGACGATCGGCGGCCGATTTCCGGGGAGACGCCGTCACGCGCGGCGTGCGGGCTGCCGGATGGCGGTTTCGTCTTCTGCTGTTTCAACAACCCAGCAAAAATCACGCCCGACCTGTTCGACATCTGGATGCGACTGCTGCTGGCTGTGCCAGGGAGTGTGCTCTGGTTGTTCGACGACAACCGCTGGGCCAGGGCCGGACTGGCGCGAGAAGCGGCAAATCGGG
Source organism: Roseiarcus sp. (assembly GCA_049584355.1). GTDB lineage: Bacteria > Pseudomonadota > Alphaproteobacteria > Rhizobiales > Beijerinckiaceae > Roseiarcus. The sequence continues at coordinate 5,487 of JBAUXQ010000499.1, forward strand.
GCGTCGCCGCCGAACGACTCGTATTCGCGCCGAGGTTGCCGCTGCCGGACCACTTGGCCCGGCATCGTCTTGCCGACCTGTTCCTAGACACGCTGCCTTACAACGCGCATACGACTGCCAGCGATGCCCTGTGGGCGGGGCTGCCGGTCGTTACCTGTCCCGGGACAACGTTCGCGAGCCGGGTTGCGGGAAGCCTGTTGCATGCGATCGGAATGCCAGATCTGGCGGCCGCTTCGCTTCAGGACTACGAGACGCTTGCGCTGCGGATCGCCCGTGACTGCGATTTGCGCGCGGCGTTGCGCGCTCGACTGGCGCGGAACCGTCGGACGTGTGCGTTGTTTGATTCGGCGCGCTTGGCGAGAAACGTCGAGGCCGCTTATCGGCAAATGTGGGAAATTCGGCGAGCTGGCCGGGGGCCAAAGGCATTTTCGGTCCTGCCAGCGGTCGAGCCGTAGGTGTGGACGGTCCAGCGTGAAACAACGGGCCGTTCGCATGACTTGGTTTGCCCGAGCGACGCTTCTCGAGATGATTTGTCGCTGCCGGATATTGATGCAAGCCTCTTTCTGTTAGACGTTTTGCTTGGCTTGGCTTGGACGGATTGGTCGCTGAGCCTAACCCACGACCTTGCGTCGAGCCACGGCCAGCGCCGCTGGCAAACGGCCGCCATGAGGCAGGAGCACGAAGCCAATGAACGCCCCCATTATTCGCTTGACCGCGCTCGCCCATGGCGGCGGCTGTGGCTGCAAACTGTCCCCCGCCGTACTGCGCGAGCTGCTCGCCGAGCAGCCCGCGAGCGCCCCCTTCGCCAGTCTGCTGGTCGGCACGG
>JBAUXQ010000500.1:0-4898 GCA_049584355.1 Roseiarcus sp.
GACGTTCACCGCGCTGTTGACCGCGTCCTTGCTCTCGAGCGTCGTGGCGGAGCCGGGCACGAAGCAGGATATCCGTTTGAGGACGCCGGGCCAGAGCGCGAGATCGAGCGTCGCGTCGTAGATGTCGCCAATGAGGCCGGAAACGGACGCGAGCTCGTTCATGGCGCAACTGCGAGGACTCAAGTGACAAGGGAACTGGAGAATCCGGCGACGAGCTTGACGAGATCGACCTGGCGGGCCGCGCCAGTCTTCTCGTACACCCGGCCGAGATGGGTCTTGACCGTCGAGGCTGCAATGCCGAGCACTTCCGCGACTTGCGGCACGCCGCCGACTTCGACGATGGCGAACAGCACGCGAAGCTCGGCCATGGTCAGGCTAAACGCTTCGGCTATGGCCACCGGCGGCGAGGGAGCTTCGAGTCTCGCCTTGTGAATGAAGATCGCGGCCACCGCACCGTGTTTGCGCCCTGCTTGCTGACGCGCGCGCGAGGTCAACGGCAAAGCGTGGGCGACATAACGCTCGCCCGTCTTCGCCATCAAGGGCAGCGCGATCCCGTCTTTGCCAATCGCGTTGTCGCCTTTGGCCGCGCCGAGGAAGATGCCGCGCAGGCGCTTGCCTGCTTGGCGCGAGCTTGCGCTGAGCGCGCCGCTGACGGAATGGATGACGTCGCCGCGCGAAAGGAGCGCATGAGCCGCGGCGTTGGCGTGAACGATGCGGCCGCCCGCGTCGACGAGGATCACCGCTGCCCGCAGACCATTGAGAGTCTGGGCGAACATCTCCGCTTCGTCGCGCTTGAAGTCGACCACCTTGGAGATGAGCACCGCGCGCTGGATATGCGGCGCCAGGAGCCGCATCCGGCGCCGCGCAGTTTCATCGACAACGCCATGCCGCGCGTGGCGGAAGACGCCGAACATCGCGGCTTTCCTTGCCGTCTTTTCCAGGGTGACGCTGACGAAATCGACCAGGCCCTGCGGTTCAGCCCATTCGCGATAGAAGCTGGTTTGCAGGAACTCGTCGTAAGGAACGAGGTCGGCCGTCGCAATAGGTTCGTCGACATGGGCAAAGAAGCGCGGGATCGTGATTGGATTGAGCCCGACGTATTTGCTGAAATAGAGCTCCTTGTACCGGGGAGGGATGCCGTCATCGTAGAAATAGACGTCGCCTTGATTGCTCGCGGCGTCCTCCCAGAAAACGGCCGAGGCGGCGCCTGGGATAAAGAGCGAGACTTTTTTTAATACGTCCGGCCAGATTCCCCGATCCAGCACGGTGTCGTAGATGGCGCCGACAATCTCCATCAAATCATGTGCGCCGCGCGCCGCGAGGTCTTGGGAGATTCCTGCCATTGTGAACTCGATAACCGAGACGCCGCGCGGTGGTTCCCGCGCCCGGGCCTTGCGACGACAATAGGCCGTGCTTCCGGGTATCAACGGAATAGGCCCGCCCAGCGAACACAAATCCGCAATCGCGGGAAGCTTCTTACTCCGCGGCCTGGCGCACCCCGGGTCGCGCCGCCTCGCGGCGGCGAAGCTCCGCTTCCCGCTCCACGATGTAGTCACGGGTCAGCGGGACGATCTCCTGGCGCTTGGCGAGCTGAATCTGAAACACCATGTTGCCGTCGACCCGAAACGAGGTCTCCGAACCCGCGAGATAAAACTCCCACATCCGGCAGAAGCGCTCGTCGTAGAGCTTGGCGGCTTCGTCCCGTCTCGCCATGAAGCGCTCGCGCCAGGCGCGGAGCGTGTCGGCGTAATGCAGCCTGAGGATTTCGATGTCGGTGACGAACAAGCCGGCGCGCTCGATCGCCGGCAGCACTTCGGACAGGCTTGGAATGTAGCCGCCAGGGAAGATGTATTTGCGGATCCAGGGATTGGTCGCGCCGGGAATGGAGTTGCGGCCGATCGAATGGAGCAGCATCACTCCGTCGTCCTTCAGCAGCCGGCGGGTTGTGGCGAAATATTCGTCGTAGCGGCCGACACCGACGTGCTCGAACATGCCGACCGAGACGATCCGGTCGAAGGTCTCTTCAACGTCGCGGTAGTCCTGGAGCCTAAATTCGACCCGGTCGGCCAGGCCCGCCTGGCGGGCGCGATCGGTCGCGACGGTGAATTGCTCGCTGGACAGGGTGACGCCGGTGACCTTGGCTCCTGCGACCCCGGCAAGATAAAGCCCCAGGCCGCCAAAGCCGCAGCCGATGTCGAGCGCCGTAGCGCCGTCCTTCGGCAGGAGCTTGGCGGCGATATGGCGCTTCTTCGCGGTCTGAGCGTCGTCGAGCGATTGGCCGGGATATTCGAAATAGGCGCAGCTGTATTGGCGGTCCGAATCGAGGAAGAGATCGTAGAGGCGCGCGTCGAGGTCGTAGTGACTGGCGATGTTGCGCCGCGCCCGCCGCCGGTCGTTGCGCTGGTGCAGGCCGCGAAAGGCGACGCGAGTCTCGTGCAGCGCCTGCACCCACGGCAGGCCCCGCATTTCGGCGAGGTTGCGCGCGCCGAGATCCAGCAAGCTGTAAAGGTCGCCGCGCGTGACGACCAATCGTCCGTCCATGTAGAGCTCGCCGAGCGACAGCGCAGGATTGACCATCAGCCGCCACTCCGCCCGGCGATCCGCGACCTTCACGCCAAGGAGCGGGCCCTCGCCATCGCCGAACGTCTCAGTGACCCCGTCGGCGCAAACCACCTCGAGGCGACCCTTGCGAACCAGTCGCCGCAAATATGCCCTGAAATCCGAACTCATAACGCACCACTCGCCATCCCGTTGGCCGGGCTCGGCGGTCCCGACCGCCTCGGTCGTCCCCGTCCGGTCAATGCGGCAGGTTACGGAAAGTTCCGAGGCGTTTTCAAGTGCAAATCTGGGCCGCCGGGCATTCCGGCCATTTCCACACCGCGGCGTCTTGCTTTGGCCCCATTCATGCGACCATTTCCCCGCCGTTCCCCTTTCGCCCAATTTGCGATAGACGACGATCAAATCGGCCAAGGATTCCCTATTCGTGCGCTATATTTCGACGCGCGGCGCGGCGCCGACGCTCGGCTTCGCTGACGCGCTGCTCGCAGGTCTCGCCCGGGACGGCGGCCTCTACTTGCCGGTCTCGTTGCCCCAATGGCGGCCTGACGCCATCCGGGCGCTGAGAGGGCTGCCCTACGCGGAAGCGGCTGTGCGGGTCATGACGCCCTTCGTCGGCGGAGACTTCGGGCCAGCCGAAATCGAGGCGCTGACCGCGGCCGCGTACGCCGGCTTTCGCCACGCGGCGACCGCGCCGATCGCGCAAATCGACGACAATCTGTTCGCGCTCGAACTTTTCCACGGACCAACGCTGGCGTTTAAGGATTTCGCTATGCAATGGCTCGGCCAGGCGATGAACCGGGTGCTGCGACAGCGCGGCGCGCGCGCGACGATCATCGGCGCGACCTCCGGCGATACGGGAGCGGCGGCGATCGAGGCGTTCGGCGGCCAGTCCCAAGTTGAAGTCTTCATCCTCTATCCGCGCGGACGGGTGTCCGACGTGCAACGCCGGCAGATGACCACGGTCGGCAAGCCCAACGTCCATGCGCTGGCGATTGAGGGCGCGTTCGACGACTGCCAGCGTATCGTCAAGGAGCTGTTCGGCGATCTGGCCTTCCGCGACGAAATGCGCCTGTCGGGCGTCAATTCCATCAATTGGGCCCGCATCCTGGCGCAGATCGTCTATTATTTCGTCGGCGCGGTCGCCCTCGGCGCGCCGGAGCGGGCGGTGTCCTTCGCCGTTCCGACCGGCAATTTCGGCGACGTGCTGGCCGGCTATTACGCCAAGCGCATGGGGCTGCCGGTCGATCGCCTCATCATCGCCACCAACGAGAACGACATTCTCGTTCGCGCCCTGGCGAGCGGGCATTACGCGCCCAAGGGCGTCAAGGCGACCCAGTCGCCGTCGATGGACATTCAGGTGTCGTCCAACTTCGAGCGCCTTCTGTTCGAGGCGTCCGGCCGCAACCCGGATGCGCTTGTCGCGCAGATGAGCGAGCTGGCGAGCGACGGCGCATTCGCTATCCGCCCGGACGCGCTCACGCGCATCCGCGCCGATTTCGACGCTTTTCGCGTCGACGAGACCGCCTGCGCCGAGGAGATGGGCCGGGTGTATCGGGAGAGCGGCATGGTCATCGATCCGCACAGCGCGGTCGGCGTGCATGCCGGGCGCAGGGCGCTTGCCGGGGCGCCGGCGACGCCGGTGATCGCCCTCGGCACCGCCCATCCGGCGAAGTTTCCCGACGCTGTCGAGCGCGCGACCGGCGTGCGGCCGCCGCTGCCGGAGCCGCTCTCGGATTTGATGGACCGCAGGGAGACGATCGTCGGTCTGCCCAACGACCCCCGGGCCGTGGCCGACTATCTGCGGCAGACTGCGCGGGCCGCGGCGTGAGCGTTCGAACGACCAGCCTTCCCTCGGGACTCGCCGTCGTCACCGAGGCCTCCCGCCATCTGAAGACCGCGGCGATCGGCGTCTTCGTCGCCGCGGGGTCACGGTTCGAGCGCGCCGGCGAGCACGGGTTGTCGCATTTCATCGAGCACATGGCGTTCAAGGGCACGCGGCGGCGAAGCGCCCGCGACATCGCCGAGGCGATCGAGAACGTCGGCGGCGACCTCAATGCGGAGACCGGGGTCGAGCGGACCAGCTATTTCGCGCGCGTTCTCGGGATTGACGCCGGTCTGGCGCTGGACGTGATCGGCGACATTCTCACCGAGAGCGTGTTCGACGGCGACGAGCTCGAACGGGAGAAGAATGTCATCATTCAGGAAATCGGCGCCGTCGAGGATACGCCCGACGACTGGGTGTTCGATCTCCTCACCGCGACCGCCTGGCCAGACCAGCCGATCGGGCGGCCGATCCTCGGCACGCGGGAGGGCGTCGGCGCTTTCGACCGGGCAGCGAT